>JAGAKP010000054.1 GCA_017625615.1 Clostridia bacterium | reverse complement strand
GCTGTTCCTTTCTCATAATAGAGCCCGTGGGGTTATTGGGGAAAGGAAGAATGACCGCCTTGGTGCGGGGTGTGATATATTTTTCAAGTTCCTCGCCCGTAAGAACGAAGCCGTTTTCCTTTTTGAGAGGAAGTATAACGGGATTTCCCGCCGCCATGGTGACAAGGGGATCGTAGCACACGAAGGAGGGCTGAGGCACGATGACCTCGTCGCCCGGATCGATAACGGCGCGCAAAGCAAGGTCGATAGCCTCACTGCCGCCCACGGTGACGATGATTTCGTCCTTGGGGTCATAGGTAAGAGAGAAACGGCGGAGAGCGTAAGCGGATATTTCCTGACGCAGCTCCATAAGACCGCTGTTGGAGGTGTAATAGGTGCGTCCCTCCTCAAGGGAGCGGATGCCTGCCTCACGGATATGCCAAGGGGTGATAAAATCGGGCTGGCCTACGGTGAGAGCCACCACGTCCTTGCGGTTTTCAAGCATATCGAAAAATTTGCGTATTCCCGAGGGCTGTAAGGAGACAGCCCTGCGTGAAAGTATAGAAGTGTAGTCCATTACCAACCGTTACCTCTCAAGTCCACGGTGTCGTTTTCAAAGGTAACGCCGAAATCCTTATAACGCTCCATTATAAAATGGGTGGCTGTGGCGGTAACGCCCTCGATGGTGGCAAGCTGCTCTGCTACGAAAACGGCAACGTCACGCATGGTGCGGCATTCAACCAGCACCGCAAGATCGTAAGCGCCGGACATAAGGAACACGCTTTTTACCTCGTCGTAGCGGGCAACACGCTCCGCCACCGCGTCAAAGCCCTTGTCGCGCTGGGGAACAGTCTTAAGCTCGATAAAGGCGGAAACGCTTTCCTTGCCTGCCTTATCCCAGTTGATAATGGTCTTGGTGCCGAGAATTACGTTTTCGTTACGTAATTCCTCAAGCATTTCCTTTACCTGTTCAACGGATACGTCAAGCATTGCCGCAAGCTCGTCTGCGGAAAGAAGAGGATTTTTTTCGATAATGTTAAGAAGTTTTATTTTCATTGTATTCACTCCTAAAATAAGGATAACTGGTCTGTTTCGGGAAGATCTCCCAAGCAGTTGTTGGCTTTTAATATTTCGACTACGTTTTTGTTGAGTCCCGCCGTTATACGCAATTCCTCAAGGGTGGCGCAGTCTGTTTCGTGAATGGTTTTGTAAATGTTTTCCGCCGCAGTGTCGCCAAGACCGTTAAGGGCGGACAGAGGCAGACGTATCTTGCCGTCCTCGGGCTTGAAAACGTAGGCTTCGGATCTGTACACGTCAACGGGCAGGAAGGAGATGCCGCGGGCGTACATCTCGCGCACCATCTGCATTACGGTGATGGTGTCCTCGTCCTTGGCGGTGGTATCCGAAAGGGCTTCAAGCTCGGCGATGCGCTGGGATATGACGGAAACGGGAGCCATTGCCAGCTCGCTGTCAAAGCCTGCGTTTTTAGAGCACTTGACCGTAAAATAGGTGGCGTAGAACGCCAAGGGCTCGTGCACCTTATACCAGCCCAAGCGGATCGCCGATATCATATACGCGGCGGCGTGGGCTTTGGGGAACATGTAACGTATCTTTGCGAGGGATTCTATATACCATTCGGGAACGCCCGCTTCACGCATGGTGTTCATCATAGGCTCGGGAATGGGAAGTCCCTTTTTGTTTTTGCGGACGAACTCCATTATCTTGAAGGCGCTTTCCTTTTCAACGCCCGCATACATAAGGTAGACCATTATACTGTCGCGGGTACCGATGATCTCGGAAATGGTGCAGGTGCCGTTTTTGATAAGCTCCTGACCGTTGCCCAGCCAGATTCCCGTTCCGTGGGAAAGTCCCGCAAGCTGAACGAGATCTGAAAATTTGGTGGGGTGAGCGTCCTTTATCATTTCGCGGACGTAGGACGTGCCGCATTCGGGCAAGCCGAAGGTGCCGAAATCCGATCCGATCTGGTCGGGCGTGACGCCCAGAGGACGGGTGGATTCAAAAAGCTCCATAGTGGCGCGGTCGTTCATGGGAACGGTGCGTACGTCCTTACCCGTAAAGGTTTCAAGCCATTTGTATATGGTGGGAACGTCGTGTCCCAGAATATCAAGCTTAAGAAGTGTATCGTGGAGATATTCGAAAGCGAAGTGGGTGGTGATAACACCCGAATCGTCCTTATCCGCAGGGTGCTGTACGGGGGTGAAATCGTATATCTCGTACTGCTTGGGAATAACCACTATTCCGCCGGGGTGCTGTCCCGTAGTGCGCTTTACGCCGACGAGACCGTTAACGAGACGGTTTTCCTCCGCCTTGGAAAGGTGCTTTCCCTGTTCCTCCAAAAACTTTTTAACGTAGCCGTATGCGGTCTTTGAAGCGATGGTACCCACCGTGCCTGCGCGGAATATATTTTCCTTGCCGAAGAGGACCTCGGTATAGTGATGTGCTTCGGACTGGTTGTCCGAAGAGAAGTTAAGGTCGATATCAGGCGCCTTTTCTCCGTGGAAGCCGAGGAAGGTTTCGAAGGGGATATCGTGTCCGTCGGAGATCATAGTCTCTCCGCAGTGAGGACAGTCCTTATCGGGAAGGTCAAATCCACTACCCACCGAGCCGTCCGTAAACCACTGACTGTACTTACATTTGGGACAGCGATAATGGGGCGGCAGGGGGTTAACCTCGGAAACACCGGAAAAGGTTGCCACTACCGAAGAGCCTACGGAGCCTCGTGAGCCTACGAGATAACCGCTGCGCTCGGAGTTAAGAACAAGCTTACGGGCGATAACGTAAAGCACCGCAAAGCCGTTTTTGATAATAGAGCCCAATTCTCTCTCAAGACGGGCGGTAACTATCTCGGGCACCTCGCCGTTAAAGCAGTACAAGTCCTTGGCGGTCCGGTGGCAGGAGGTGATAAGCTCCTCCTCCGCTCCCTCGATCTCGGGAGTATAGGTTCCGTCGGGAATAGGCTTGATGTCGCCGTCGATCATATCGGCGATTTTTTGAGGATTGTCGATAACGACCTCCTCCGCTCTGTCGCCGAGATACGCAAATTCATCAAGCATTTCCTTGGTGGTACGGAGGTACAGCTTGCTTTCGCGCATTGCGTCCTTGTACTTAAGTCCCACCTGCATTATCTGACGGTAGATCTCGTCGTCGGGGTCGATAAAATGAGCGTCACCCGTGGCGCAGACGGGCTTTTTCTGCTTGTCCGCAATACGGAGGATCTGCTTGTTTATTTCCTCAAGTCTGCCGTAATCCGACAGCGTGCCCTCCTCAACGAGGAAGGAGTTGTTGGATTTTGGCATTATTTCAAAGTAATCGTAAAATGATGCTATTCTGTTAAGCTCGGAGCTTGCCTTGCCGTCAAGTATGCCTCTGTACAATTCGCCCGCTTCGCAGGCAGAACCGATGATAAGTCCCTCTCTGTGGGCGGCAAGGACGGTTTTGGGGATACGGGGGTTGCGGTGGTAAAAATCAAGATATGACTGGGAACTGAGCCGGTACAGATTGCGGAGTCCCGCAAGGTTTTGCACCAGAATGGTAACGTGATAAGAGCGGAGCTTTTTGGGATCGCTGCTTGCCGCCATTGCCATATTCATTTCCTCGATATTTCTTATGCCCTGTCTGCGGAGTCTGTCGGACATACAGGTGAATATCGCCGCAAGCATTGCCGTATCGTCGGTGGCGCGGTGGTGGTTGAACTCACCGAGATCATAGTAATTTGCAATAGAATCAAGGGTGTGCTTGTTAAGATCGGTATTTATATATCGGGACAAGGGAAGCGTATCGAGATAAGGATTATTGAACTTTATCTTGTACTTTTCGCACGCCTTGCGGATAAAGCCAACGTCAAAGTTTGCGTTATGAGCCACAAGCATACGGTTGCCCGCAAAGGCGAGGAATTTTTGTACCGCCTCCTTGGTTTTGGGAGCGTCCTTGACCATATCGTCGGTTATACCCGTAAGACTTGTAATGTTTTCGGGAATGGGCATTTCGGGGTTGACGTAGGTGCCGAAATTCTCCACTATCTCGCCGCCTCTGTAAAGGGACGCGCCGATCTCCGTAATACCGCAATCCACGGGGGAAAGTCCCGTGGTCTCTATATCGAATATTATAAATTCGCTTTCCTCAAAGGTGTAGTCCCTGCCGTCCTTAACGCCGAAGACCGCGCGGGCAGTATCGTCAACAAGGTATCCCTCCATACCGTAAATGGGCTTTACGTCGGGATATTTTTTGCGCGCCTTCATTATCATGGGATACGCCTGAACGTTGCCGTGGTCGGTAATGGCGACGGCGTTCCAGCCCCAAGCGGATGCGGTAGCCATAACCGCCTCGGGATCGGACAATGCGTCGTTTGCGGACATAGAGGTGTGGAGATGCAATTCCGTCCTCTTGCGGGGGTGGGTATCCTTTCTGCGCAGACGCTTTATTTTATTTATCTTTTCAACGCGGATGACGGTTTCCTTTTCGTAATCGTCGTATCCCGCCTTGCCCTCTATAAGCAAAGCAGTGCCCGGCTTGGGCGCGGAAAACTCGGTATCGTCCTTGTTGGCGGAAAAACGGAGGATGACGGAAGCCTCACCGTCGGTTATATACGCCTTGAAGTTGGTTTTGGTACCGTCGCGGGATTCCTTGTCCTCTATCTGGAACATTTCGCCGCAGATGCAGACGGGTATTTTTTTGGAATATCCTCTTCCCTCGGAGTTGACCTGAGGCTCTACGTGTATCTCCTTTATGGGGAAGGGGTGCTTATGTATGAGCCCTTTGAAAAGGACGCTCGGCTCGGACAGATCGAAGTGCATATTACCGATCTTGGTGCCGCCGATATCGTATACGTCCTCTTTTTCCTCTACTATTTTAAAATAGCTGTCCTTTTCCTCAAGGTCCTTGGGCTTGCGGTTTTTCTCGTATTCCGCATAATCCGCCCTTGCCTGCTCCTCAAGTGCTTTCGTATCGTAAAGCGGAGAATAGGATTGGGCTTCCTCCTCGAACAAAAACTTTATTTGCTGTCCGAACTGGTCGGAAACGCACCTTGAAAAATATTCACCCGCGCCGTTGAACTCCATAAAAGCGGAGGAGATGCCGCCGCGGAGCTTTATTATAACGGAAGCCTTGTCACGGTCGTAAACGTAATCGTATTTATCCAGCGCGCCCTTGCCGAGGGTGATATTTGCGCGGTATGCGTACTGCTTTACCAATTCGGGCATATAGTCCGTGGCGAAGGTACCCTTTTCGTATATGGGGAACACCTCGCACTTGGTAAGGCGGAGGCAGGACGCTATGGTTTTTTCAATATCAAAAAGCTTTTCAGCCCGTACGGGCACGGGGAAATAAAGCTCCACCGCAAGGCTGTTTTCCGCCTTGTTCACGTGCAGCTTATAATCCGTGGCGGTGTTTAACAAGGACTTTTGTTCCTCGTTAAACTCTACCTTTGAAAATTGCTTGAAAAAACGTTCATTCATTGATGATCCTCATTATCTCATCTTTAAGTACTGCTTCTATTTCGGATTCCTTTATCTTGCCGATGATCTGGCCCTTGCGGAAAAGCACCGCTTCCCCGTTGCCTCCAGCGATGCCCACGTCGGCTTCTCTTGCCTCGCCGGGGCCGTTTACCACACAGCCCATTACCGCAACGGTAACGTATTTATCCGTTTTTATGCCCTCGCACAATTTTTCCACACGGGAAGCAAGAGGAATAAGGTCAATTTTGGTTCTGCCGCAGGTGGGGCAGGACACCACGCTTATACCGCTTTCCATACCCATAACGCGGAGTATTCTGTGGGCGGCGTAAACCTCCTTAACGGGGTCTGCCGTGAGAGAAACCCGCATGGTATCGCCGATACCCTTTGCAAGCAACGCGCCGATACCGATGGAATTGCGTATGGTGCCGTTTAATTCTCCCCCCGCTTCGGTAACGCCGAGGTGGAGAGGATAGTCACAGCGGGATGCGATGATCTCGTTTGCCGCGATCATCTTGATAACGTCGGAGCTTTTTACGGAAAGGACGATGTTATCGAAATCGTATTTTTCCAAAATTCGTGCGTTGTTGAGAGCGGACTCCGCAATAGCCTCCGCCGTGGGAGAGCCGTATTTTGCAAGAAGCTCCTTTTCCAGACTTCCGCCGTTTATGCCGATACGGATGGGAATATTTTTCTCGCGGCATTTATTTACCACCGCTTTTATGTTTTCCTCTGCGCCGATATTGCCGGGGTTTATACGTATCTTGTCGATACCCGCATCCGCCGCCGCAAGAGCGAGGCGGTAATCGAAATGTATATCCGCCACCAGAGGCATATCCGTTACGGTTTTGTAAACGGGAATAGCCTTTACCGCCTCCATACTGTTGACGGCAAAGCGCACGATATGACAGCCCGCAGACTTAAGCGCCTTGAGCTGCTCTGTTACCGCGGGGATATCCGCAGTGTCGATATTTGTCATAGACTGTACGGCTATGGGGTTTGAACCGCCTATTTCAAGGTTGCCCACACGCACGGTACGGGATAAACGCTTCATATTACTCATCTTACTTTATTATAAATATCAAAATTACGGGGAGTATAAAATTCCCGCACAATATCTTCTCTTTTTGTGTAACGGGCAAGTATCCACATCAGCTTTGCCAAGGCGGCTTCGTGAGTCATATCGTATGCCTCAAGAAGACCGAGGTCCTCTTTTATCTCCTTGCCCACGAGGTAGACGGACATATCGCTTCCCTCGTTAAGCACTTGGGTGGTTATTACCACGGTAACGCCGTTCTTTACACCCTCGCTTATAGCATCGGCAAAGCCGCCCTCTGCGGGGATACCGCCTACGCCGTAGGTTTCGATAATGACCGCATCGCTGTTTGCAAGCATATACCGAAGTGCGCCGCTGTCCATAGAGGGAGCAAGGGTACACACGGAAACGCGGGTATTAAGGGTATCGTAAAAGCACCTTTCCCCTTTTTCGGGGACGATGTAATGCCTTACCTCACCCTCCGAAACGGAGGCAACTGCGGGGTAATTAATGGAAGAAAAGGCGTTGTAGCTTTTGGTACGTGTCTTTTTTGCGCGGGTGCCCAGAATAACGCGCCCGTCAAAGACGATATGAACGCCTGCAGACTTATCGTCGGAGACGTACACAAAGCTATCGTAAAGGTTTATTCTCGCATCCGTATTTTCCATATCCACGGGCTTTTGCGCACCCGTTATTACCACGGGCTTTGGCGATGAAAGCAGCAGATATGAAAGTGCGGCGGCAGTATACGCCATAGTATCCGTTCCGTGGGTGATAACGAAGCCGTCGTAGCTTTCGTAATTATCCCGCACCGCCTTGGCTATACCAAGCCAATGATGGGGACGGATATCGGTGGAATCCAGATTATAAAGCTGTAAGGTGTCAGCCTTACACACCTCGCCCACTGCGGGAACGTATTTAAGCAATTCGTCACTGTCCAAAAGGGGCTTTAAGCCCGATTCGGTTCTGCGGCAGGCGATGGTTCCGCCCGTTGCGATCATAAGAATTTTCTTCATAAAACCCTTTAACTAAAACAAGTTTATAATATCCTTGAAGGTGACCACCGCCATAAGCAGTAAAAGAAGCACCATACTTACGCTTATTAATACGGTAACCAGCTTTTGAGGAAGTCTTCTGCCTATAATTCCCTCAATGGCGTAGATAAGAAGTCTGCCGCCGTCAAGAGCAGGCAAGGGAATGAGGTTGAATATACCCAGCGACATAGTGATGAGCACCATAATATTAAGAAGCTGCTCCGCCGTCTGCTTAAAGCTTTCGCCGGTGGAGATGACCTCGTTCATTACCTCGCCCATACCCACGACGCCCGAAACGCCCGCAAGACCGTATCTGCCCATAAGAGTATCTATAAGTCCCTGTACGGTGGTGCGCACCGTGGAAATGGGCTGCCAGAAGACCTCGTAGCACACGTTACCGAAGGTTTTTGCCTTGCGGAACACCAAAAAGTCCATTCCGCCGTACTTTATTCCGTCCATTTCCTCAACGGGGAAGCACACGTCCTCAAGAAGCACCTCTTTACCGTCGCGCTCAACGGTGATATCCACCGGCTCGTGTGCGGCGGTGGAAAGGTAATAGGCAAGGTCGTAATAAACGTATATGTTTTTGCCGTTTATTTCGATAATTTTATCGTTCACCTGCAAGCCGTACTGACCGCTGGTGTTAACGGGAAGTCCCGTTTCCTTGCTTTTTTCCTCGTCAACCAGCTGTGCCACGGTGGTGGAGCCGATAACGTCGGTACCCACTACCAGTCCCGCGGTGATAAGCACGCCCAGAATTATATTCATAACGGGGCCCGCAAGGACGATGAGCATTTTTTGCCATACCTTCTTTTCGTTTAAAGAGGGCTTGCCCTGATGCTCCTCGGGAATTTCCGTCTGATCGTCCTCGCCGATCATACTTACAAACCCGCCGATGGGAAGCAGGCGAATGGTGAAATCGTTATATTTTCCCTTTTTTCTGTATATAACGGGGCCCATACCGATGGCAAACTCCATTATGCCCACGCCGCAGGCGCGTGCAACGAGATAATGTCCGCCCTCGTGAATGAGAACGAGAAATCCAAGCATAAGCACGGTAACAACTACCGTAATAAGTGTATTAAGCAATATCAGTATTCCTCCGCGACCGCGCGTCTTGCTGCGCGGTCAGTTTCAAAAATATCCTCCACAGTGGGGTTTTCTATAAAGAAAGCCTTTTCGTAAGCCCTTTCCACCACGCGGAAAATATCGGTAAAGCCGATTTTTTTGCGTAAAAACGCATCTACCGCCGCCTCGTTTGCGCCGTTGACCGCCGCAGGCAGGTTTCCGCCGCGGGTTATGGCTTTTCTGCAAAGGGGAAGCAGTGTAAATGTATCTTCATCGGGTCGTGCAAAGGTAAGTGCAGCAAGAGATGCGAAATCCAATTCCTTTGCAAGTCCCGCTTTTCTTTCGGGATAAGTTAAAGCGTACTGGATACAGGTACGCATATCGGGCGCGCCGCACTGTGCGAGTACCGCGTTATCCTCGTACTGAACCATTGAATGTACGATAGACTGACGGTGTACCAGCACCTCGATCTTATCGGGGGAAACGCCGAAAAGCTGTACAGCCTCGATAAGCTCCAAGCCCTTGTTCATAAGGGTGGCGGAATCTATGGTTATTTTTTTGCCCATATTCCACGTGGGGTGGGCAAGAGCATCCTCGGGAGTAACGGTATCCAAAAATTCTCTTTTTTTGCCGTAAAAGGGTCCGCCCGAAGCGGTGAGAAGTATTTTTTTCACCTTGTTTCCGTCAAGACACTGGAAGATAGCCGAATGCTCCGAATCCACGGGGAGTATTTTTGCGCCCGTCTTTTTTGCCATGGCGTTTACGAGATCGCCGCCCGTAACCATACTCTCCTTATTGGCGAGGCAAAGAGTCTTGCCCGCCTCAAGAACAGCCAAAGATGAGCGAAGCCCCGCTATACCCATTACGGCGTTGAGGACTGTGTCCCCCTCGCACTGAGCGGCAACGGAATGTATCTCGCTTTCCGGAACCACCTTAACGCTTGTATCGCCGAGGCGTGTTTTAAGATCCCCCATATATTCCTCCCCTACTACGGCGTAGAGGGGAGAAAATTCACGGGATAACTCTTCAAGTAATTTTACGTTGGAATGTCCGCTTAATGCGGTTATCCTGAAGCCGTGGCGGCGAGCCACGTCACAGGTCTGGGTACCGATTGAGCCGGTAGCACCCAAAAGGATTATGTTTTTCATATTCTTTACGCAACTAAATTAAAAATATACATTACGAGAAAGCCGTACATTGCGGTGGGCAGGATACTGTCGCATCTGTCCATAACGCCGCCGTGACCGGGGAGAATGTTGCCGTAATCCTTTACGCCGAAATTACGCTTTACCACAGAGGCGGAAAGATCGCCAAGCTGTATAACAGCGGCGGCGGGAAGGGCGATAAGGGCAAAGATAAGGTAATTGTAATTCCCGCCGAACCAGGTGTTTACGACGAAAATATACGCAAGCACCGCCGCGAGTGTGCCGACAGTGCTTCCCACTGCGCCCGCAACCGTCTTTTTGGGAGAGATATTGGGGCAAAGCTTTCTTTTGCCTAACAGCTTGCCCGTATACATTGCCGCCGCATCGCTTACCCAAGGTGCGATAAACACCAGCAGGTAAAGTGAGGGCTGCTCCGTATGAAGCTCAACTACGCTGAAAAGTCCTGCGGCGAGGTATACGCCGAAAAACGCCACGTAGAAAAGATCGTCGGTATTTACCTTTCCGTAATAAAATACGCCGGAAAAATAGATATATACCAAAAACAGCGCGGTTACGGCAAAGAAAACGCTGCCGTAAGAGCTGAAATAGGTCAAAAAGGGTGCAAAGGCAACGTACAGTGCGGCAGGAAGCCACAGATATACCTTTTTCTGTATACCCTTGCAACGGCAGATCTCCCATATACACATTACACCCGCAAGAGCGAGGAATATGGGGAACACCACGGTGGATGAAAATATAAGAACGGGTATTACTATTGCAAACAGCGCCGCCGCTGTGAGTATCCGTGTCATTTCTTTGCTTCTCCTTCCGTGCCGCCGAAGCGTCTTTGCCTGCCCGAATACCACTTTATGGCGTCCATAAGCTGTTCTTCGCCGAAATCAGGCCACAAAACGGGCGTAAAATACATTTCGCTGTAGGCGCACTGCCACAGCAGAAAATTGGAAATACGTATTTCTCCGCCTGTGCGGATCATAAGCTCGGGCTCGGGCATACCCGACGTGTACAGGGCGTTGGTTATATCCGCCTCCGTAACGGCTGTCTTTCCCGAAGCGATAAGGTCGTTTACCGCCTTGGTAATATCCGCTCTTCCGCCGTAGGAAAGGCAGATATTTACGTTTAAGCCCGTGTTGTTTTCAGATGAGGATATGCTGTCCTCCAACGCCTTTCGGGTTTCCGTATCGAAACGGTGCATTTCGCCAAGCACGCGCAGGCGCATATTTTTTTCGGCAAGCCTGGGGATATAGCTGCTTACCGAATTTTTAATGATACCCATAAGAGTATCCACCTCCTCTGCGGAGCGGGACCAGTTTTCAGTGGAAAAGGCGTATACCGTAAGGTATTCCACACCCAATTTTCCGCAGACGTCGGCAATGGATACGAAGGAATCGAACCCCTTTTTATGGCCGTAACCCGTGGGCATAAGACGCTGCTTTGCCCACCTGCGGTTACCGTCCATAATTATTGCTATATGACGGGGTATTTTAATACCGTCCGACATAATTAAATTTCCATTATTTCCTTTTCTTTTTTGCTTACGACAACGTCGATCTCCTTGATATACTTATCGGTGAGATCCTGAACGCTCTTTTCGGACGCCTTCTGCTCGTCCTCTGTCATTTCGCTGTTCTTCTTCATGGTCTTGCAAGTGTCGTTTGCATCTCTGCGGATGTTGCGGAGAGCAACCTTTGCTTCCTCGCCCATTTTGGTTACCTGCTTAACAAGCTCTTTTCTGCGCTCCTCGTTGAGGGAGGGGAAGTTAAGGCGGATGCACTTACCGTCGTTCTGGGGAGTGATACCGAGATCGGATGCCTGAATAGCCTTTTCGATGGGCTTAAGCATATTGGATTCCCAAGGGGTGATAACGAGAGTACGGGGGTCGGGAGATTTTACGGTTGCGACTCCGTCCATACCCGTGGGAGAGCCGTAATAATCTACCTTTATTTTGTCAAGGAGCTTGGCGGAAGCCTTGCCGACGCGTATGCCGCCGAATTCGTCCTCCAGCACTAAGATGCTCTTTTTCATTTTCTCTTCATAGGGTTTAAGGTCAAGCTTCATTTTTGTTTCCTCCGTTTATTATGTATTTATTAGTTTTCAAGTATTGTGCCCACGGGCGCGCCCATTGCGGCGGTATATATGTTCTCTGCCTTATCCAGCTTGAACATAAGCACCTTGAGGTTGTTTTCTCTACCCAATGCGGCGGCTGCCGTGTCGATAGCCTTAAGGTCCTGCTCAAGCATCTGCGCGTAGGTGATACGGTCGTACTTAACGGCGGTATCGGGGTACTTCATGGGGTCCTTATCGTACACGCCGTCCACGTTCTTTGCAAACATCGCCACGTCCACCTTCATCTCGGCGGCGCGGAGCAAAGCACCCGTATCGGTGGTAAAGAAGGGATAGCCCGTACCGCAGGCAAGCACCACTGCGGTGCCCTTTTCAAGATGCTCTATTGCCTTGTACTGGGAATAAATTTCGCATATCTGTGTCATGGGGACTGCGCTCATAACCTCGCATTTTCCGCCTGCTTTTATAATGGCGTCCTGAATGGCGAGTGAGTTTATCATAGTACCCATCATACCCATCTGGTCTGCACGGACTCTGTCGATATCATGGCCGTGCTGTCTGCCGCCGCGCCAGATATTTCCCGCGCCGCAGACGATAGCCACCTGAATACCCTCGTCCATACATTTTTTAACCTGCTCGCCCACCGCCTTAAGGAAGGGCGCGCTTAAGATGTTGTCTGCTCCTCCCGAGAGAGCTTCTCCCGAAAGCTTTAATAAAACTCGGTTGTACTTCATAGTTTTAATCCCCTTGTGTATCTGTAAATGGAATAAGCTGTGTATCTACGTAGCCGCTCCAGCCGATAAGAAAGGCGGTAAGCGGGCTTACTGTGTGAGATTGCAAAGGAAGATTGAGATAATTTTTCTGTAAAAGGATATCCTCGGGGAAAAGTGCCTTTATTTCCTCGGTATCCTCCCTGCCGTACAGCTTTTCACCGCCGAAGAGCTGTAAAAGCATATACACGTAGCTGGACGCCTGATGTCCCGCGTTTTCGGAATAATAGAACATGGCGCGCTCACCGTGATAGGTGTGGTAATCGGTATTGGCGGTATCGCAGGGGATACAGTAATCGTCGCCGTTTTTCCAGACGTGGAACATTACGCAAACGCTGTCGTATCCGTCGGGAGTGTTGCGCTCAACGTATCCGTTAACGTCAACGTACACCGTTTTCTGGAACATTATATCCAGAAACGCCATTTCGTAGTTGGAGGGAACGGTATCGCTGTGAACGTAGAAAAGGGATTGGGTATCTATTGCAAGGTTGGCACCGCTGTGGTCACGGCTTTTGGTTATAAGCCATTCGCAGGCGGAATCCACGGTGTCTTCTACCTTTTTACGGTCGGCATCCGACCATTCGGTAAAGGTATCGTTAAGGAACACGTTGAGAATGAGCACCTTGCCCGTAAGCTTTTTGGCGCTTCCCGAATTCTGACGGGTGCCGAGGTAAATGCTGTTTTCCCAGCCTTCGGAAAGCTGCGTTTGCTTTTCATCCTCAAGATATGCGAAATAAACGCTGTCGGTAAGGAGCCATTTGCCCTTTACCTTTTCCATGGTCATACTAAAGGTCTTGCCCGAAAGGGTGACGGAAAGGGTTGCCTGCTCATCGTCAAAGGACACCACCGAAAGGGTTGCGGACTTTGCGGATGCGGCGAAATCGTTTATATAAGTATAATCAAACTTGGTTTTTCCGTCCTCGGATATTACCGAATCCTCGCCGTAATCGGGGTAGGACAGCATACGGTCGATAACCTCGCTGCTTGAATAGGTGCGGTTTACAAGGTCGGTAAGTGCGGAATATTCCTCAAATTCGCCCGTTGCGAAGGAATATCCCTTTTCCTCCTCTTCCGCGGAAAGCTTGCCGCCCGCGAACACGCCCATAATGGTGATATCCGCCTTAACGAGCTTTTCCGCAGAGGAGCGTACCTCCTCCATATCCACGGGAGAATATGCCTCCTCCTCGGACGCGTCCTCGGAAAGGTCGGAATTTTCGGACACCTCATCTGACACATCCGAAGCGTCACCCACGGGGGTGTCGCAAGCGGAAAGGCAGATGAGGGATATTAAAAGCAATATTAAAATTTTCTTCAAATAAGATCAACTCCAAAAAATGGGATAAATAACGATGGTTAATCAATTTATTATAACAGACCTTTTCGTTATAATCAACCTTTTACACGAATTTCTCCATTTTTTCATTATAAAGTCCCGTGCGGGTGATAAGGGAAGAACGCACTCTGTCGCCAAGATACTGGACGGCAAGGGCGGGATTGAGACAGCGGTTGGAAGCGGCGCATACCGTCATTTCCACTACCTTGTCCTTTACCGAAACGCTTTTGACGAATTCGGAAATATCCACGTCTTTATATCCGCTTTTGGTCTTTTTGTTTATTACCATTTCCCCGCTTAACTCGTCACGTATCTCGTCGTCGGACATATCCGTATCGAGGCTTATGCTGTAAGTGGCGTAAGCGCAATCTGAAATATCCATAACGGGGGAAGCGGTAAACAGCACCTCTAACCCTTCGGGAAGCACGGCGTTTATGGCGCGGGTGACCTCGTCAAAATCCGCCTCGTCGCGGTAAAGACGAAAATCCGCCGCCTCGTAAACGCTTTCCTGAAAAATGGAAAGAGGCTGTACGAAAACAAGTCTTACGTGGGGGTTGTAGCCCTCGGTATAAACTATATCAAGTCCGCTTCTTACCAGCGCGCGGGAGATGGCGCGGGAGATATCAAGGTGAGATATGTAGCGGATGGAGCCTTTTTTTGAAAAGAACATTCTTACCGGCAGCATTTACGTTCACCTCCAAGCTTGTTTGCACCGCAGGCGGAGCATTGGGTGCGGCAATCGGGAGTGGTGCTTTCGGCGTACGCCTTTTTGCACTCGCGGATAAGAAATTCCTTTGTCACGCCGCAATCTATGTGATCCCAGGGCAGAATTTCATCAAAGGACATTTTTCTGTTGGCAAAGAAGGCGGGATCTATTCCAACCGCTTCGAAGATACCGCACCATTTTTCGTAATCGAAGCATTCGTCCCAGCCGTCAAAGCGCTGTCCCTGACGGTTTGCTTCCACAAGAGCCTTTGAAAGGGTGCGGTTGCCCTTGGCAAAGACTGCTTCAAGATGGGAGACCTTGGCTTCGTGCCACGAATAACGTATTTTGCGGGTCTTTATATTATCGCGGAGCAGCATTTGCTTACGGCGCAATTCCTCCATTGTATCCTGCTTTTCCCACTGGAATGGGGTAAAGGCCTTGGGCACGAAGCAGGAAACGGATATACCCACCTCCACCTTTCTGCCGGGACGCTTTACGGAGTAAAATTCGTCCACGATACTCTGTGAAAGGTTGGCGATACCCACGATATCCTCGTCGGTTTCGGTGGGAAGACCGTTCATAAAATACAATTTTAATGAGTTTCTGCCGCCGTCAAAGGCTTTGCGGCAGGCGGAGAGTATCTCTTCCTCGGTAATATTTTTGTTTATAACGTCGCGAAGTCGCTGTGTGCCCGCTTCGGGAGCGAAGGTCATACCGCTTTTGCGCACGCTCATAACCTTTTCCATAAGCTCCTCGTAAAAAGCGTCGATACGCTGTGAGGGCAGAGAAAGAGAGACCTTCTTTTCGTCTGTCCACGTAAGAAGCTTATCTATAAGCTCGGGCAGATGGGTGTAATCGGACACGGAAAGGCAGGAAAGCGACATTTCCGAATATCCGGTTTTATCAAAGCATTCTCTTGCGCAGGCGTTGATAACGTCGGGTGTTTTTTCTCGGTATGGACGGTATACCATACCTGCCTGACAGAAGCGGCACCCTCTTATACAGCCGCGGAATATTTCCATAACGATACGGTCGTGCACCGTTTCGATATAGGGCACCTCTGCGTCGGTGGGGTAATATACCTTATCGAGGTCCTTTATAATGCGCTTTTGTATCTTTGCGGGAACGCCCTCGTCGGGAGTGAAGGAAGCGATAGTGCCGTCGGGATTGTATTCGACGGTATAAAGGGAAGGAACGTAAAAGCCCTCAAGAGTTGTTGCGGCTTTGAAAAGAAATTCCTTTTTGGAAAGACCTTCTTTTTTGCATTTGCGGTACAATTCAACCAGCTCGGGAATAGCCTCTTCCCCTTCGCCGATGGAAAATACGTCTATAAAATCCGCCACGGGCTCGGGGTTATATGAGCAGGGACCGCCCGCGATGATGAGGGGATACTCCTCTCCCCTGTCCTTTGCGTAAAAGGGAATACCCGCAAGGGACAGCATATTTACCATATTGGTATAGCAAAGCTCGTACTGCAGGGTAAAGGCAACTATATCGAAATCCGTAAGGGGGTCGCCCGTTTCAAGGGAGAACAGCTTGGTGCCCGTTTCACGCATAAGAGCTTCCATATCCACCCAAGGAGCAAATGCTTTTTCGCACCAGACTCCCTCAAGACGGTTTACCGCGCCCATAAGTATCTTCATACCCAGATTGGACATACCTATTTCATAAGTATCGGGAAAGCAAAAGCACATACGGGTATCCACGGTGCTTAAGTCCTTTTGGGTCTCGCCGTATTCGTTGCCCGTATATCTGCCCGGCTTTTCCACGCGGGAGAGAAGATACGAGTATCTGTCTGTTTTCATTTTACTCTGTTACCTCGCTTTCGGGGGTAAATATGTCTGCACCGCCGTGCATAGCAGAGTGAAATTCGTTAACGAGAATGGTAATAGCCTTGAATTTATCAAAGGATTCGGTTTTGTTCACGTCGCTCTTGCTGAGTATTACCAGCACGTAGGGATGCTCGCCCAGATACACCGCGCCGTCGTGGAGAGAAGGCTCGATACCGTTGTCCTCGCCGTATTTGTGGCCCACGGGAATACCGCCTTCAACGGAGGTGATAAGCTCGTTATAGGTTGTTCTCTGCATCAATTCAAGAACCCATACGCCCTTTTCGTTTTCGGTGGAGAAGGCGTAGATATCCTTCATCATGTAAGCAAGGTCGGGGGCGGAGATAAGACCGAATTTATACCAGGTAGGCGCGCCCACGTTGGTGTTTTTGTTGCCGATGGAGGCAAGGTAATCGGAAAACGCCTGCTGACCGTACTTTTTAAGCAGGTGGACGTAGGCTGTGTTGTCCGATTCGGTTATCATTATCTCGATAAGATATTCGGCGGTAAAGGCTTTGCCGATATCCGAGCTTTTGAGCACGCCCGATCCGCCCGAATAGGAGTTAATGGTGATCTCCTCGGAAATATCAAAGCCGCTGCGGAGAATGTACACCGCAAGGGAGGGCTTTATTACCGAGCAGGTCTGATAAATTGTGGTGGTGTTATACGCCATATAGCAATCGGTTGCAAGGTCGATATACACGAAGGAAAAATTATCCGTCGCCTTGCCCGTATAGCTGTCAAGGGTATATTTTTCGTCGGTGGGATACACGAACTTGTTGCCCGTGGAATAAAGGGTATCCATAAAGGTGACGAGATTTGTAAATTCAAATTCCGCCGAAGCCGAATTAAAATTGTATTCAAGCTTGCCGTCCTTGGTAACATCCGTTTTTTCAAAAAGATTTACGGGAACGTATACGCTTTCCTCGCTTATTTCGCTTTCCTCGGGTGCGCTTGCTTCAACGGAAACCTCGCTGTTTTCTGCGGGAAGAGAGATATCCGAGGTATCGGACACCTCTGCTTCCGTGTTGCAGGAAGCAAGCAGAAGGGAAAAAGCAAGTATTAAAACCAAAAATTTCTTCATAATTTATCCCAATACCTTTCTTAAAAACTGTCCCGTGTAGCTTTCCTTGCAGTCCGCTACCTGCTCGGGAGTGCCGCAGGTGACGATAGTTCCGCCGCCGTCGCCTCCCTCGGGGCCAAGGTCGATGATATAGTCTGCCGTTTTTATAAGGTCAAGATTATGCTCGATAACCACCACGGTGTTGCCCGCATCCACAAGACGGTGGAGAACGTCGTTGAGCTTATCAACGTCGTAGCTGTGAAGTCCCGTAGTAGGCTCGTCAAGTATATACAAGGTCTTTCCCGTGCTGCGGCGGGCAAGCTCGGTGGCGAGCTTTACTCTCTGCGCCTCACCGCCCGAAAGAGTGGTGGAGGACTGACCTATCTTGATATAGCCCAAGCCCACCTCGTGGAGAGTCTTTAAACGGCGGAAAATAGACTGGTAGTTTGCAAAAAACTCCATTCCCTCGTCAACGGTCATTTCAAGAACGTCGTAAATGCTCTTGCCCTTGTATTTTACCTCAAGGGTTTCGCGGTTGTACCGTCTGCCCTTGCACACGTCGCATGTTACGTATACGTCGGGAAGGAAGTGCATTTCTATCTTTATGGTGCCGTCACCCTCGCAGGCCTCGCATCTGCCGCCCTTTATGTTAAAGGAAAATCTGCCTTCCTTATATCCTCTCGCCTTTGCATCGGGAGTGGAGGCGTACAGAGAACGGATATCCGTAAACATACCCGTATAGGTTGCGGGGTTGGAGCGGGGGGTTCTGCCTATGGGGGATTGGTCGATCTGAATGACTTTATCTATATTTTCAAGCCCTTCGATGCAGTCGCACTTGCCGGGGTTTGCGCTTAATCTGCCAAGAGCACGCGCCGCGCCCTCGCACAAAACGAAGTTGACCAGAGAGGATTTACCGCTTCCCGAAACGCCGGTTACGCATATAAGCTTGCCGAGGGGGAACGCCACGTCGATATTTTTTAGGTTATTCTGCTTTGCGCCCTTTACGGTAAGGTACAGCCCGTTACCTTGCCTACGCGCCTTGGGAACGGGAATTACCCGTCTGCCCGAAAGGTATTCGGCAGTGATAGAGCCCTCTGCTTCCAACAATTCCTGCGGTGTGCCCGAAAACAGCACTTCACCGCCCCGCACGCCTGCGTATGGACCGATATCCACGATATGGTCTGCGCTTAACATGGTTTCCTCGTCGTGCTCTACCACGAGCACGGTGTTGCCGAGGTCGCGGAGAGATTTAAGGGTGTTTATAAGCTTGATATTGTCCCGCTGATGTAAGCCTATACTGGGCTCGTCCAGCACGTACATAACGCCCACGAGGGCGCTTCCCACCTGAGTGGCAAGGCGTATACGCTGTGCCTCGCCGCCCGAAAGACTGCCTGCGGCGCGGGAAAGGGTGAGATATTCAAGACCCACGTTTTCAAGGAAGCCGAGGCGGGAATCTATTTCCTTTAAAATTTCCTTTGCAACGGCGCGTTCGCTCTCGGTAAAGGTGATATTGCGGAAAAATTCGCGCAATACGGAAACGGACATATCGCAAAGCTCGCTTATATTCTTATCCCCTACCGTTACCGCCAACGCCTCGGGACGGAGTCTCCGTCCGTTGCAGGAGGGGCAGGGCACGTTATCCATAAAGGCTTCGTAATATTCGCGGGATTCGGGAGAGGTGTTGCTGTCGTATCTCCGCTTTACCATATTTACTATACCCTCGAACTTGGGTATGCTGTAGCTTCTGCGGGCGTACTTGTTGCCGTAAAGGAGAACGTGAAGTCCGTCCTCTGTCATATCCTGAATGGGAGTATGAACGTCCCAGCCGTAGTGCTTGCCCACGGAGTTGAAAAGCTCGTGAGTATAACTGCCCGGTTCAAAGGATTTGAAGCCGTTGCATATTACCGCGCCCGAAAACAGGGACATGGATTTATCGGGTATAAGTCTGTCGGGAGAAACCACGTAGTTCATACCGATACCCGAGCAGTCCTCGCAAGCGCCTACGGGGCTGTTGAAGGAAAAGAGCCTCGGCTCCAATTCACCCAAGGAAATGCCGTGCTCGGGGCAGGCGTAATTCTGGGAAAAGCGTATTACCTCGCCGCTGTCGGCAAGGAGTATTTTTATAATACCGTTTGAAAGGTTGGAGGCAGTCTCAATACTG
This sequence comes from Clostridia bacterium, assembly GCA_017625615.1. GTDB lineage: Bacteria > Bacillota > Clostridia > Oscillospirales > CAG-382 > SFLA01. The sequence continues at coordinate 20,202 of JAGAKP010000054.1, read as the reverse complement.
TCGGTAAGACGGGATACTATTCCGTCGGCACGCATAACGAGACGGTCTACCACTATATCTATATCGTGCTTTAAGTTTTTATCCAAAGCAGGCACTTCGGAAAGATCGTACATCTCCCCGTCAACGTAAGCGCGGACAAAGCCGCCCTTGCGTGCATCGTCAAGGACCTTTTCGTGCATACCCTTTTTGCCCGCAACCACGGGAGAAAGGACCATAAAGCGGGTGCCGTCCTCAAGGGTGAGCACGCGGGAAACGATTTCGTCAATGGTCTGCTGTTTTATGGGGATTCCGCATACGGGACAGTGAGGCACACCCAAGCGGGCGTACAAAAGACGCATATAATCGTATATTTCCGTAACGGTACCCACCGTGGAGCGGGGATTCTTGGAGGTGGTCTTCTGGTCTATTGCAATGGCGGGAGAAAGTCCCTCGATAAAATCCACGTCGGGCTTATCGAGCTGACCCAAAAACTGTCTTGCATAAGAGGACAGAGATTCCACGAACCGTCTGTGCCCCTCGGCGTAAATGGTATCGAAGGCGAGAGATGATTTGCCTGAACCCGAAAGCCCCGTAAACACGGTGAGCTTGTTGCGGGGAACGGTTACCGATATATCCTTCAGGTTGTGCGTCCGTGCGCCTTTTACCTTAATTTCTGTTTCCATATATTTATCCTTACATTAATCGTTTGATCCTGTCACGCAGAGCGGCGGCGGTTTCGAAATCCAGTACCTTTGCCGCATCCTTCATCTGCTTTGTGAGAATTTCTATCTGCTTCTTCTTTTGGCTTTCCGACATCTTCTTGGGGTCGGATCGTTCGTCCACAGCGCCCGTGATGGCAATGGGATCCCGAAGCTCCTTTATAATACTCTTGGGAACAATGCCGTGCTTTTCATTGTATTCCTGCTGAATACCGCGGCGGCGGTTGGTTTCGTTTATCGCCCTCTCCATAGAGCCCGTCATTTTGTCGGCGTACATTATAACCCTGCCGTTTACGTGGCGGGCGGCTCTGCCTATGGTCTGAACAAGGCTTGTTTCGCTTCTGAGGAAGCCTTCCTTGTCCGCATCGAGTATGGCGACGAGGGACACCTCGGGCAGGTCAAGTCCTTCACGGAGAAGGTTTATTCCCACGAGAACGTCGATAACACCCTTACGCAGGTCGCGGATAAGCTCCATTCGCTCCATGGCGTCGATATCATGGTGCATATAACGGCACTTCACGTCGTTGGAGATAAGATATTCCGAAAGGTCCTCCGCCATTTTTTTGGTGAGGGTGGTTACAAGCACTCTTTCTCCTACCTCGGCGCGGGCGCGGATCTCGGTAAGCAGGTCGTCCACCTGTCCCTTTACGGGGCGCACCTCAACCTCGGGATCAAGAAGTCCCGTGGGACGGATTATCTGCTCGGCAATCTGCTGTGACCTATCCTTTTCAAAGGGGGCGGGAGTAGCGGAAACGTAAAGGGTGGTTCCTTTTTTATCCAGAAATTCCTCGAAATTAAGAGGACGGTTATCGTAAGCCGAGGGCAGGCGGAAGCCGTAATCTATAAGATTTTTCTTTCTGGCAAAGTCGCCCCCCGACATTCCCCGCACCTGCGGTACGGTAACGTGGCTTTCGTCTATAAGCAAAAGATAATCCGCGGGGAAAAAGTCAAGAAGAGTATAAGGGGTACTGCCCGGCTTTCTGCCCGCAAGCACGCGGGAGTAGTTTTCAACGCCCGAGCAAAAGCCCATTTCACGTATCTGCTCCGCATCGAAAAGGACACGCTCGCGGATACGCTGTGCTTCCACGTATTTTTGCTGTTTTTCAAAATATTCTATTCTTTCGTCAAGCTCGGTAAGAATTTCGTGTATCGCCGCTTCCCGCTTTTCCTCGGAGGTAACGTAATGGGATGCGGGATATATTGCGGCGTGGGAAAGGCGGGCTTCTATTTCGCCCGTTACCGTATCCACCTGTGAAATACGGTCGATCTCATCGCCGAAAAGCTCGACTCTGTATGCGTATCTGTCGGAATTGGGGGGGAATATCTCGATAACGTCGCCGCGGACACGGAAATTATTACGGTCAAAGCCGATATCCGAGCGGGAAAACTGCAAGGAAACCAGCCTTTTGATAAGGTCGCGCTGGGGGAACACCATTCCGGGGCGGAGAGAGATGACGTTTCTGCCGTATTCCTCGGGATCGCCGAGAGAATAAATGCAGGAAACGGATGCTACCACGATAACGTCACGCCGCTCCATAAGGGCGGTGGTGGCGGAATGGCGGAGCTTGTCTATTTCAGAGTTGATGGAAGCGTCCTTCTCTATATAAATATCCTTGCCGGGAACGTATGCTTCGGGCTGGTAGTAATCGTAATAGGAAACGAAGTATTCAACGGCGTTTTCGGGGAAAAACTCCCTGAACTCCGAGCAAAGCTGTGCCGCCAAGGTCTTGTTGTGGGCAAGCACCAGAGTGGGACGGTTTGCGGCGGCGATGATATTTGCCATGGTGAAGGTCTTGCCCGAGCCCGTAACGCCGATAAGAGTCTGGTCGGTATAGCCCTTGTCAAGCCCCTCGCAAAGGGTACGTATCGCCTCGGGCTGGTCGCCCGTCGCCGAATAGGGTGATACAAGCTTGAACTTATCCATTTTTTCGCCGCCTCCTTAAAAACAGTATTTTATCATTTTATTCTAACACGAAAATATAAAAAAATAAATAGGTATTGATGAATTTATTAAAATTAGGTATAATCTACCAAAGGAATTTTTTGCGAAAGGCGTAAGGTACGGGAAGTTGAAAGGTTTAAAGGATGTTGAAGCACGCCCTCTTTTTGCGGATATGCACACGCACTCGGAGTTTTCCCACGATTCGGCTTGTAAAATTGCCGACATGGCGTCCGCGCAGATAAGCAAGGGTACGAAAATATTTGCGGTCACCGACCATTTTGATACGGACCTTTACGGCAAGCAGGATATTTTTGCGCCCATAAAGGCTTCCGTCGATACTTGCCGCAGAGTTAACAAGGAATACGGGGACAGGTGCACCCTATTGTCGGGCGTGGAGATCGGCGAGAGCTTTTGGAGCACCGAGGTGTACCGCCGTATAATGGCTCTCGCAGACTACGACGTTATTCTCGGCTCGGTACATCAGGTCAGGTTCGGAAGCTTGACGGAGGCTTATTCGCAAATTGATTTTTCCGCTTTGCCAAAGGAAACGATCTTGAGTTATATGGATGCGTATTTCGACGATATGCTTGCCATGCTTGAAACCACCGAATTTGATATTTTGTGCCACCTCACCTGCCCATTAAGATATATAAACGGCAAATACGGGCTGGGAATGGATATTTCCCCCTTTAGCGAAAAAATTGATAATATACTTAAAACGGTTATACGAAAGGGTATTTCCCTCGAGGTGAACACCTCGGGCACGGACACTTTTTCGGACTATATGCCCCCGCGTGAGGTGATAAAAAGGTATTTCGACCTTGGCGGACGGATGGTCACCTTGGGCTCCGACGCTCACAAAGCGCAGGACGCCTCCAAGGGATTTGACCAAGGGGTGCAAATGCTAAAAGACATAGGCTTTGACGGTATATATTATTACAAAAGCAGAAAGCCCGTAAAAATAAAGATATAAAAAACAAAAAATTAACATTCATTCTATTGCGTTTTTTTGATGCGTGGTATATAATACGGAGAGAAAGCGAGGAAATATATATGAAGAAGTTAATTTTTGCCCTTATTGCGGCGTGTATGATATTTAGCCTTTGCTCCTGCGGAGGAAACGAGGACGTGGACGTAAGCGTGCCCAACGGATGTCTGTACGTAGAGAACGAGGTGCTTGCCGTTTCCGCCTGCTACCCCGTTGAATGGACAATTGACAGAAACGACGGTATGCTTTCCTTGCTGAAGGATACCTCCGATTCCTCCATGATAAGCACCTACGCAAGCCTTTCCGTAACCAAATACTCCACCAACGCGGAAAGTTATTCCAAGTATTGGGAGACCTACGCAAAAAGACTTGGCGAAGAGCTTAAGGATTACAAGAGCGTAAAGGAAGAGGAGATCAAGGTCGACGGCAACACCGCAGGCAAGTATCACTACACCGCCACCGTTGACGGAGACACCTACCACTTCGTTCAGGTAGTGGCAGTAGGCGGCTACACCGCGTACATAATCACCCTCACTGCCAGCGAAAAGGATTACGAAAGCGTTGTAAAAGATTTTGATACAATAATTTCTAATTTTTATTTCAATTAGGTATTGACAAACGAAAAGACTTGTGCTATACTGTACAAGTCGAGCACGGGGGCTTAGCTCAGTTGGTTAGAGCACCTGCCTTACAAGCAGGGGGTCACAGGTTCGAGTCCTGTAGCCCCCACCAAAAAATCCAAGTCGTAAGACTTGGATTTTTTTATCCAATCCGAAGGATTGGTATGGCATCAACGCACTTTTGTGCGTTGTATGGAATTGCGGCGAACGCCGCGCATAAAACGCAGTCGCCTTGATTCCATACATCACTTCGTGATGATTCCATACCGACTTCGTCGGATTCCATACACGCCTTACGGCGTGATTTTTTGTTGGAAGCCGTTTATTGACAAACGCTTCTGCGGTTGATATAATACGGTATACTGAATTAAAGGAGAATTTATTATGAGAAGCATATTAGACCGTTTGTATTATCACAGCAAGCTTTCTGTAATTATTCCTTGGATCACGGTTGCGATTCTTTACTTGCTTTTCGTATTTTTCGGTACTGCAGAGGATAAAACCAATATTCTCATTATGACGCCGTTCGTTACCGCGTTTTGGTTTTTCGGCGTATTCTTATTAATCTTCTTTCAAATAAGAGTTACTTCCGCGCCCGGTTGGTTTTTGGACCTTGTATCGCTGGCGGCGACAATAGTTTTTGTATTTTACGGCATTATAAGAGCAATAGCATTTTTCGTCGGAGGCTTTGAAACGCTCGATATGTTTTCCTGCGCGGGGATTATAACCTACGCAAGCGTGGCGTGGGCTCACAGCAAGCGCGAAGATTAATATTTGGTATAAAAATCACCTCAGACGAGGTGATTTTTTATTGGAAGCCGTTTATTGACATTCTTTTCCTCGGGTGGTATAATATTTTTTACCTAAAATATATTTTGAGGTGAAAACGTGAATATATTTCACAGATTCAAAAACAAGTACGTTCAGTTTCTTGTAAATATGGTGATGATCACTATCGGCTGTGCCTCATACGCGGCGGGAGTTTTTCTGTTTTTGGACCCCAACGCCCTTGCGTCCGGCGGAATATCCGGCGTATCCATTATACTCAGCCATTTGATCGGAGTTTTCCCCACCGGTACGTGGATCGTTATTCTCAACGTGCCCCTGCTGTTGATCGCCACGTGGAAGTTCGGGTTCAAGTTCCTGTTTACCACCATATACGCCATAATAATGTCCTCTCTGTTTATGAATCTGGGATCACAATATATCGGCGCAGCTACCGACGATCCCATGCTGGCTGCCCTTGCGGGACCGGTTCTGGTTTCTATCGGAATTGCCACCATGTTCCACGCAGGAGCATCTACGGGCGGTACGGATATTCTGGTAAAGCTGATGCGCCTTAAATTCAAATCCGTTTCCACCGGCGTTATATTTATGATATTCGACGTTATGGTCATCATCGCGTCCGCTATCGCCTTCAAGCGCTTTGAGCTGTCCATTTACGCAGGCGTTTGCGTAGTGGTTCAGACGATAATGGTGGACAAGCTTCTCTACGGCTTCGACAGCGCAAAGATGATATATATAATGAGCGAGAAAAACGATATCATCACCAAGCGGCTCCTTGAGGAATTGGACGTCGGCGCCACCATCGTTCACTCCCACGGCGGATATACGGGCAAAAATCAGCCCGTGATAATGTGCGTGCTTAAAAAGCAACAGCTTCCCCGCGCCAAGGAGGTCATCCGAGCCGAGGACAACAGCGCGTTCCTTATAGTAACCAATGCTACGGAGATACTTGGGGAGGGTTACAAGTCCCACGACACCGCCGAGTTGTAGGACTAGGCTATTTAACGCAGACCGAAACGCAAATAAGATTTATACCGTAATTACTGATGCGAGAGATTTTTGTACGTCTCTCGCATTGTTGTTTTCTTTATAGGTAGAAATCCTCAAGGCGGATTTCTTTTTATTTTGCGTTTCTACGCATTTTCGCTCGGAAGGCTGTAGAACACTACAGCTCCCCTCTCGCGAAAAAGCGTTCTGCGCTAAATATCCGGCGTCCTACCTTCTCCTATTTTGCGTATCAAAAACCACGGCACGCAGAACAAAAACGCAATCGGAAGATTTTTGCAATCGCTTGCAAAAATCAACCATAGTTTCTCGTTCCACGTTTCTCGTTCCTCGTTCTCTTGACATTTTTTCGCAAAAATAGTATTATACTATGAGCAAAGGAGACTTATTCTATGGCTGTGAAAAACAATTTGTTCAACAACTGCTTACAGCTTTTCTGGTCGTTTTTCAAGATAGGCGCGTGCACCTTCGGCGGCGGTGCGGCTATGATAAGCTTTATTGCCACCGAGGTGGTGGACAAAAAGAAATGGATAACCAACGAGGAAATGCTGGATATCGTTACCGTGGCGGAAAGCACACCAGGTCCCATCGCCATCAACACCTCCACCTTCGTGGGATTCCGCGTTGGGGGCGTTTTGGGAAGCATCTTTGCGACCCTCGGCTCCGTACTTGCGCCCTTTGGAATTATGGTGTTTATTGCCGCGTTTTTTGATTTATTCAAGAGCATAACCCTAATAAACTATATGTTTGCGGGCGTGCGGGTAGGCGTTATCGCACTTATATTCAAGGCGTTTATAAAAATGTGGTCTGCCTGCAAAAGGGATGCTTTCTTTTACGTTATGTTTGCCCTTGCCTTTTGCGCGGTAACCTTTGGCGTCGGCACCATACCCGTAATAATATGCGCGGGCGTTATCGGCGTTTGCAGCGTGCTCATATCTTTAAGGAGGAGTAAATAATGGATGTACTTTATCTTTTGTGGACCTTCTTCAAGATAGGCGCCTGCACCTTCGGCGGCGGATACGCTATGGTGGAGCTGGTAAAGGAGCAGGTAACCGTCAACGGTTGGATGGAAGTGCAGGAGGTTATTGATTTTATCGCCATAAGCGAAAGCACACCCGGTCCCATCGCCGTAAATATGGCGACCTACGTGGGCTACAACGTGGCGGGTATACCCGGCGCTATAGCAGCTACCACGGGAGTGGTGCTTCCGTCCCTCATCATAATAATGATAATAGCGAAGGTGTATAAAAAGTTTATTGCCAACCGCTTCGTTGCGGGCGGTATGCGGGGACTTCGTCCAGCCGCAATAGGACTTATTGCCGCCGCGGGAATATCTATTGCCGCAGAGGTGTTTTTGCCCTTCGGCTTTTCCGTGGAAAGCATACTTTCCTACGAAATAATCTTCACACTCGTAACCCTCGGGCTGTGTATGTATCTGGTATATAAAAAGGCAAAGCCTCACTTTATACTCATACTTTCCGCCGCCTGCGGTCTGCTTTGGGGAAGCATACAAAATTTGTTTGGCATATAATTACTTGACAAAAGGGCAAAAAGGGTATATAATTCCCCCTGTCGAAATTTGTTAATATTTGATCCACGGAAAGGAAACAAAAAATGGAACAGAAGAAAAAAGTAACCGCGGCGCTTTTTGCGTTTTTATTGGGATTCCTCGGCATCCACGATTTTTATCTGGGCTACAAGAAAAAGGCGGTTATGCATCTTGTTATGTATATCATCACCCTTTGCCTTATCCTCCCTTGTATGATCCCCTATCTCGGTTGGGCAATTCTTATATTGATACATCTTCCCCTTTGCTTCGGCAACGCTATCTGGGCTGTGGTTGAGGGCGTAAAGATTCTCTCCAACAAGGATTTCGTTGACGCAAACGGAAACCCGCTTATATAACGTAACCATCAAAAGGCTGTCTTAAGGCAGCCTTTTTTCATTGACTTTTATTTTTTGTTATTGTATAATTCCCTTTGAGGTGATAAGTAGTGAAATATATTGAAACTTTACATCAGAATCAGCACATGCAGGGGTTTACCTCTGACGGAAAGCACATGTACTGGTCATTTACCGACACGGTGGTAAAGACCACTCTTAAGGGCACGGTACGCAGATGCGTTCCCGTAAGCGGCGGACATCTCGGCGATATCGACTACTTTGAGGGCAAGCTGTACGCATCCTTTATGGGTGACGCTTTGCCCGGTCACCCATGGAACGACTGGACCTCCTTCAAAATATGCGTTTTTGATGCGGATACCCTTGAATTGGAAAAAATGATAAACCTTGATATATGCGATTATTATAAGTCCCTTAAGGGCACCGACGCAGACACAAGAGGATTTCAGGGAGTAGACGGAGTTGCGTTCGGCAAGATACCCGGCACCGAGGAATGGCGTATGTTCGTTGCCTGCGCTCTTGACACGGGCGAAAAGTACGAAAACAACATTCTGCTCCGCTTCACCCTCGACGGCGTTTACGAAACCGAATATCCCATTAAGACCGGCAACACCGTTTTCGGTATTCAGAACCTTGATTACGATGCTACCACCGGCGAATTCTGGTTTTCCACCTACGGAGGTGGCGAGCCCTTTATGCCCAAGGAGACCTTGTACAAGACCGACGTGAACATTACCAAGGCAGAGGAAAAGTTCTGCTTCTCATCCGCATACGGATTTGAATGTCTTGGCGGCGGAAAATACTACTGCGCTTTGCAGTGGGGCACAAACGGCAACCGCTGCGGCGGCGCGTTTATGTGCGAAAAGAGCTTTTTCGAAACGAAAAAGACGGAAGCAGAGGTCACCGACTATATTAAACAATTATTGGAGAACGAGCAATGAAAAGGTTGATTTGTTTTGCCCTTTGCGCACTTACCGCCCTTTCCCTCTTCGCCTGCGATATGGAATTTGAAATGAGCGTGGACGTCGAGCAATCGGTAATGCAAAGCGAAAGCGAGCAGACGAGCGAGGAAGCAAGCAAGGAAGAGAGCGCGGCGATAATAGAGGACGGACTCTCCGCAGACGACGTGGTGGTGTTCCTCGGTGATTCTATAGCGCAGGGCTACGGACTCGCTTCCGTGGAGAGCGAGAGATATTCCTCCCTCATCGCGGCGGAATACGGCTGTACGGTACACAATTACGCCATTCCCGGTGACGACGGCGCAGACCTGCTTGCCCTTCTTGACGAGGGCACCTGCACCGAGCTGAAAAACGCAACGGTCATAGTTCTTTCCATCGGCGCCAACAACGTGCTTAAGGCGGCAGAAACCCTTGCGCCCTATCTGCAGGGTGCGGAAAACGGAAATCTGCCCGAAAAGATCGACGTTTCCGCCACCTTTGACGTTATCGTTGCGGGTATTGACAGATTCAAGACCGAGCTTCCCCAAATTATTTCAAAAATACGCGCCGTAAACGCGGACGCGCAGATAATTTTCCAGACGGTATACAATCCTTACAGAGATTTTACCCACTTCAAGGTTGAGCAAAACGGACTTCAGCTTTCCTTCGCCGCCTTTTCCGCGAGCTGTGTTATCGGAATTAACGACGTTATAAAGGCAAACGCCGAAGAGCAGGGCTACACCCTATGCGATATTTACGAGCCCTTCAAGGCATACGAGGGCAACCTGATAAACGCCCTTGCCGACGGCAGTAATATCGACCCCCACCCCAACGCGGAAGGACACAAGCAGATAGCGTTGCTTGTTGCAGGTGCGGTAAAATGAAAAAATATCCTTACATTCTCTTTGACCTTGACGGCATGATGGTAAACACCGACGACGGCGTGTTCAACTGCGTTTGCTACGCCCACGAAAAGTTGGGATATCCTATCCCCGATATGGAAACGCTGAAAAAATATATGGGGCCTCCCCTTAAGTATTCCTTCGTGAATTTCAGCGGAATGTCCACAGAGGAAAGCGAGCAAGCCCTTGCCTTTTACCGCGAAAGATATGCGGTAACGGGGCTGTACGAGGGACACGTTTTCGACGGTATTCCCGAGCTGTTAAGCTCACTCAAGGACAGAGGGATACTTCTCGGCACCGCCACCTCCAAGCCCGAGGAATATGCAAGCAAGATACTTGAGCATTTTGATATTGCAAAGTATTTTGATAAAATTACGGGCGCGACCCTCGGCGACAGCAGAGCGCACAAGCATCAGGTGGTAGAGGAAGCCATACACCGCTTCGGCGACCCCGACAAGAGCGAGGTGCTCCTTATCGGCGACAGGAAATACGATACCGAGGGCGCCCATAAGGTGGGTATCGCCTGCTGCGGCGTTTATATGGAATGTGCCGAGGAAGGTGAGCACGAAGAGGCAGGCGCGGACTATATAGTAACCGGAGTGGAAGGATTAAGTAAGCTTCTGCTTGAAGAAATGAAATAATGAAAAAACTCCGCGTTTTGCGGAGTTTTTTTAATGAGGAATGAGGAACGAGTAAACCACCCCAAGAAACCTTTGGTTTCTCGGGGACCCCGGAACGAGGAATTATGGTTGATTTTTGCAAGGTGTTGCAAAAATCTTCCTAATGTTTTTTGAAATGTAACGTCTATAGAACTGAAAGTCTGAAGCAAAAGCGATGACAGAATGACGCAGAAAACGCCTTTCGCGAGCGGAGAGCTGTAGATTACTACTGCCTCCCGAGCGAAAGCGTTTAAAAAACGCAAAAATAAAAGGGAATTTGTTTTTACAAATTCCTACCTTAATACACACAAAAAATAACGGCGAGAGATGGAATAATCATCCTCGCCGTATTCGTATTTAATTTTTTGCGTTTTTGTTCTGCGTTATTCTGTCGAGCGCAATTACTCAAGTATGTTGGAGGTTATCTGATCCACACCCCATGATGCCAGCTCTTCTGCTACCTTGGGATCGTCTACGGTCCATGCGTTTACGACGATGCCGCGGCGATGAGCCTCTGCTACGCGCTCCTCGGTGAGAAGTCCGTAGTATGCGTCAAGGTCGATGCCGTCACGCTCCAATTTATCGAACAGATCGTCCTGCCACTGCCAAGCGAGGAACTGGCAAGGATGACCGGGAACCACCTCGTGAAGACGGGTGAGGTTTTCGTATGCGAAGGAAATGAAGATAACCTTTTCAAGATATTCTTCGTTCTTGATTATCTCTACCATCTCTGCGATATGCTCTACGGGATAGGTGGTTTTGAATTCAAGAACGCAGGCCTTGCCGTAGCGCTTGCAGGTGCGGATATACTCCTGAAGAGTGGGAATACGGAGGTCGGGACGCTTTGTAACGCCGTCGATATCCGTAAGCACCAGTGAACGGAGAGTATCGAAGGTGGATTCGAATATGGTAAGGTCATCTATAGCGGTACGCTTGGTGGAGGAATCGTGATGGAGAACGTATTTACCGTCCAGAGTGCGGTAAACGTCGGTCTCCACGCCGAAATAGCTGCGCTGACCTGCGGCAACGAAAGCCACGTTTGTGTTTTCACGCTCAAGACCGGAAAGTCCTCTGTGGGCGATGACCACTGCATTTTTCTTGTTAAACTTAACGGTATCCATTTTTTAAACTCCTTTTGGTAATCTATGGTTTTAATATACCACCGCGGAGGAAGAATGTCAACTTAAACCTCGGCTTTTACGGTGATAATTTCAAAGGGCTTTAAGGTTATGACGCCATCGGAAGGAAGATCGTAAAGGGGTTTTTCCATAAGGTCGCAGACGTACGCCTTTTTATAGGGGAAATTGAACCTTACGCTGACATTCTGCTTGCGGTTTCTGCCCTCGTAGCCGCGGAGGATGTATCCCTTGCCGTCCTCGGAGGGACAGAAGGTTTCGAAATACACGCCGTCGCCGACGGCGGTGAAGGGAGAATATGCCTCCACCTCCTCGGAGGATGCCGCCGCCACGGGAGGATCGTTGAGGATATATGCGTTTTCGATAACGCCCGCTTCACGGAAATCGCCTGTAAAGGGGTAAAGGGCGTATTTGAACCGATGCTGATCGAGATCCACGTATTTATTTGCATAATCCGAGCATTTGATGAGGGAAAGACGAATGGTATTTTCCTCTGCGGAATAGCCGTATTTGCAATCGTTAAGAAGGGCGATACCCTTGCCGTGGTCTGCAATAACGCCGTATTTATGGGCGCAGACCTCAAAGCGCGCCTGATCCCAAGAGGTATTTTTGTGGGTGGGACGGGAAACGTGGCCGAACTGGATATCGTAAACGGCGGTATCCGTGTTTACGTCGCCGTCGAAGGACACCTTGAGCAGAACGTCCTTTTCCTTCCAGTCCACGTTGGTATCGAACTCTATGCGGGAATCGTAATCCGAAAGGGTGACCGTCTGCGTGATAACCGATGACATAAACCTGCGGGTGATACGGAAGCCTCTGCGGCAGTTTTGCTCGTCGGTATATTCCTCGGCGCTTTCCACCCCGTCAAGATACCACTTCTTTTCCTCGTGGTAATCCTCAAGATTCCAGCTATCGTAATTAAGAGGAATATCCTCGCAAAGGTACAGACGATTGCTCGTGCCTGCAAGAAATTCGTTGCCGCACTTATCCTTGACCGAAACAATATTGTAGTTATCGTCAAAGGTGACGGTAAGAAGATCCGATATTATCTGCTTTTCCTTTACCTGCACGTTGCAGTGGGCTTTTTTCGCCTTTACGGAAGCAAATCCCTTTGCGGGCAGGTTTTCCACCTCAAAGCCGCAAACGGCACCGCTGTATTCAAAGGGAAGCGGGTTTGCAAATCCAACGTATTCGCCGCCGTCGCGATAGCTTACCAAAGACTCAAGAGCGTCGCCGAGCATATCGGAGCCCTCGTTAAACAGCTTTGCGTACTGCTCGCGGCTGTCGGCGTACACCTCGGGAATGGAGGAGCCGGGGATAATATCGTGGAACTGGTTAAGCAGTATTATCTTCCACAGTTCGTCCATCTTTTTCGCGGGGAAGGGCACGCCGTTTTTGACGGCGTTTACGGAAAGGAGGGTTTCTATATGGCGAAGGAGATTTTCGCCCTTGCGGTTGTAAAGCTTATTTTTTGCGGCGGAGGTATAGGTGCCTCTGTGGTATTCGAGGTACAGTTCCCCTCTCCAATAAGGCAGTTTTCCCTCCGTATCCTTTTTAAGCTGTGCAAGATACTTGCTTGCGTGGGTGTATTCCACCTTGGGACAGCCCGGCAAGCCGTCGTAAAGACGGGCGCCCTTTTCCACCATTTTTTCGGTGGTGGCTCCCCCGCCGTCACCCCAGCCGACGGTGACGAGCACCTTATCGGTAAGGGACTTCTGGGAATATCTGTCGTATGCGCCCGCAACGCAAGCGGGATCTGTGGTGCCAACGTAGGTAGTGTAACGGGTGCTGTCCTCGCCGCGAACCTTATCCTGCGCCGTAAGGAAATATGTGAATATTCCCGTGCCGTCGATACCCTTCCAGATAAAGGTATCGTAAGGCATACGGTTGGTATCGTTCCAGCTTATTTTTGAAGTAAGGAAGGTGTCGATACCGCTTTTTATACATATCTGCGGAAGCGCCGCCGAATAACCGAAAACGTCGGGCAGCCAGAGGATATGGTTATCCACACCGAATTCCTCCTTGAAAAACCGCTTTCCGTGGATTATCTGACGAACCAGGGATTCGCCCGAGGGAAGGTTGCAGTCGGCTTCCACCCACATACTGCCTTCGGGCTCGATACGGCCTTCCTTTACCTTTTGCTTTACGCGCTCGTACAGTGCAGGGTCCTGCTCCTTTATATAAGCGAAAAGCTGAGGCTGGCTGGACATAAAAATATATTCGGGGTATCTGTCAAGCAGTGCGAGGACGGTGGCAAAGGAATGCTGCGCCTTTTCCTCTGTCTGTGCCAGGGTCCACAGCCACGCGATATCTATATGGGTGTGACCGATGCAGACTGCGGTAGTGCCGTCACCGCCCGCGTATTTTTGATAAAGGTTATCCTTTAAATATTGGCGGGCATCCTTTACCGACTCATAAAAGGCTTCGGTTACGGGGGTACGCAGGTCAAGACGGTTGAGAGCGCCTATGAGGGCGGTCATAATAACCTCGTACTCACGGGTGTCGGGCTTGGTTATCTTGCAAATTTCAAAGGGGACCAAAAGGTCGTAGTACAATGCCTTTACGTCGGCATCGTATACCTCTACGGTGACGTTAAGAGGAAGGTCGCACACAAGAGAGCCCGTATATGCGTAAAGTGTATATTCGTTTTCCGCGCTGTACTCTATCTCCACGGTGCGGTGGTTGGTGTCCATTCCCTGAAGGGCAACGCCCTTTTTGTAGATGATAAACTGAGGGTTGTATACGTTCCAGCCGTCCTTGTCCGTTTCTACGCGGAGACGGAGAGAAGAAGCGCTTTCCTCTTGGGGAAGGGCAAATTTTATATTAAACAGACAGTGGCTATCCACCTTTTCGCCCCAGCGCATACCCTTTTCAAAGGGAATAAATTCTGTGGGCAGGGCTTCGACGGACTTATATCCGCAGGGAGCAAAGGTGATATCCGTGCAAGGATAGGTTCTTTTTACAATGCGGCTTTTTACGGTATCCAGAAACCGTGTAAGCCGTTTTTCTCTGTCGCTCATAAGACACTTCCTTTTCAGGGTTTGATTTGTGCTTTCAGCTCGTCGGGGTATTGAGGAATTGCGCCAAGCTGTGTTACCACGTAAGAGCCGAGTGTGCAAGCGCGGTTAAGGCAGACGGAAGCCTTTTCGCCCGCAAGATAATTTACCACGAAGGCGGCGGAGAAGGAATCCCCCGCGCCGACGGTGGAAACAACCTCCGCTTCGGGACATTTTGCAAACCATCTTCCCTTGCGGGTAAAGCAGCAGGCGCCGTCGGAATCCAAGGTAATTACCACCGTGTGGATATTGGTGTACACGTTGAGCAGATATTCGGCAGTGGCGATAATGGAGCCCTTGCCGAAAATATCCATCTCCTCGCGGCTGAACTTAAGTATATTGGCGTTTTTAAGGCAAAATTCAAGTATTTCCGAGGTGCAGTAGTCCTGACGGACGTTTATATCGCAAAAAACCTCTTTTGCCACACGCTTTGAAAGGAGCTTACTTAACCCCGACATACTTCTTTCGTCACGCAGAGCGAGAGAGCCGAAGTACAAAGCGTCGTAGGTGTCCTTTATTTTTTTGGGGCAGGGAATGTTATCGTACGCCACGTCGGTAACGAGGTCGTAGGAGGGGACGCCGTCGGCATCAAGGGTGACCTCGCAATAGCCGGTAGGCATTTTTTTGATAACCTCTACGTAATCGGTGCCCACGCCGAAGGCTTTTACCGCCTCAAGGGCTTCCTTGCCGAGAGCATCCTTGCCCACTGCGGAAACTATATCCGTCTCCGCGCCGAGAAGGGCGCAATGGGAGATAAAGTTGAGAGGCGCACCGCCTATCTTCTTTTCACCGCCGAAGATATCCCAGAGTATTTCACCGAATGCAAGTATTTTCATAGTCTACTTCGCCTCGGGATATTCGTTGCAGAGGAGATACAGCGGGGGGCAATCCTCCTCTATATTGGTAAATCTTGCCTGAGGCTCGTAAAAACGGTTATCGGTGTTATCGTCGTTTACCATACTTACCTCGCCCAGCAGACACTTACCAAAACCCTTTTCTGCCCAGAATGCGTGGTACTGACCGGGTAAAAGAGTAATGCTCTCGCCGGGCATAAGACGAAGTACGGTGCCCGAGGGAACGGTGAACTCACGTCCGTCGCAGTTGACGGTGACGGGCTCGGTGCCGAGAGTATCGTTTTCGCCGCGGGAATACAATTCCACGCACAAAACACCGCCGCCGCGGTTTATGATATCCTCCATCTTGTTCCAATGGAAGTGCATGGGGCTGTACTGATCCTCGTCGGTTATAAGCAGCTTTTCAGCATAAGGCTTTTTGTCGCCAGTTTTAAGGTTGCCGTTGCGGATGGTAAACAAAAACAAGCCCACCTTTTTGAAATCCCCTCTGCCGTAATCGGTAACGTCCCAACCCAGCATATTGCGGCGGATCTCATCGTACTCACTTCCCTTTTCCTTCCATTCCTCGGGTGTGAAGAATGCGAAGGGAGGGAGATTGAATTTCATTTCCTTTAAAAATTCTATGTTTTCCTTTATAAGTGCGTTGATTTCAGATCTTTTCATAATTCTTTTACACCTCCGTAATAGAATTATGCCATAAAATCCCCTTTATTTCAAGTATTACGGTTGACATTAACAAAGGAAAAGTGTA
The DNA here is from genome assembly GCA_017625615.1 of Clostridia bacterium. Taxonomy (GTDB): domain Bacteria; phylum Bacillota; class Clostridia; order Oscillospirales; family CAG-382; genus SFLA01. The sequence goes on along the minus strand of JAGAKP010000054.1, from coordinate 3,965 downwards.
AAATTTATATGTAAATCTTACTTTTGGAGGCGACAGATATGTTCAACGGAAAAAACAAGGCGCTTACCTTCAGCTATGACGACGGCGTTTATCAGGACGCCCGCCTTGCAGAGATATTCAACCGCTACGGAATGAAGTGCACCTTTAACCTTAATTCGGGGCTTTTTTCACCTGAAAACCGCTGGGAATACCGCGGTGCGGACTGTGTTCATATGCCCTTGGAGGACATAAAAAGTTCTCTTTGCGGACACGAGATCGCCGTCCACGGGGCGTTCCATCTTGACCTTACCGCCCTCACTCTTGAGGAAAAGAAGGCGGAAATACATAAGGACAAGGAAAATCTTGAAAGGCTTTTCGGCGTGCCCGTACACGGTATGGCGTACGCTTACGGCGCATACGACGACGAGAGCAAGGCAGTTATTGCGGAGTGCGGTATAAAGTATTCCCGCACGGTGCGTCCCACACATTCCTTTGATATGCAGTCCGACCTGCTTGCCTTCCATCCCACCTGCCACCATAACGATGAAAAGCTATTTGAATTGGCAGAAAAATTTTTATCACTTCCCGCCCAAACCCCTGCGATCTTTTACGTATGGGGACACTCTTATGAGTTTGACGGCGATAAAAACTGGGATAGGATCGAGGATTTCTGTAAGCTGATGAGCGGCAGAGAGGATATTTTCTACGGCACCAATACGGAGGTTCTGGTGAAGTGAAAACGAAAAAAAGACGAGGTATAATCTTTTTGGTTTTATCGGCGGCGGTACCCGTTGCGGGTATTCTGCTATTCTTCGCGGCGTTCATCCTGCACGGAGCTTGTACCGAATGGCTCGATAACCTTTTGCTTGAGCAGATATTACCCGTGCTGAATCCCGACGCGCCCCGACGGGTGTTTGTTTGGATAGATGAAATTATACGCTATTTTATGTATACGTCGATTTGCGCTTTTCCCGTGCTTTTGTACAGCGCCATAGTGCGGTTTGTCACACCCAAAGCGGAAGAGGTATATCTTACACCCAAGCTTTCCTTGTGGACAAATCTTACTTCCGCCGCCTGCGGCGTTACCGTTGCATCTGCAGTGCTGCTTGTTTTAGAGATGCTTTCGGAAGACGACGTTTCAAGATATCCCAACCGGATCCGCGCTCTTTCTGTTTTTCTGCCCATAGTTTTCGTTGCCTTTTTAGTGCTTGTCTTTGTCTATATTTTCAGTTGGAACGGAAAAAGGGATCCTGCGGGAAACGCACTTCCCGTACGGGTAATATTCCTCGATATCCTGCGTGGAATTTTTACTTTGCCCGGTTATGCTTTATTGGCAGCCATTGGCTACAATATTTTGCTTATACTGTTCAGCGACGCATTTTAACGGACACACAATACTATTGACACAGCACCTGTTTCTGTGGTACAATATATACACAATAAAATATTTTTATCGGAGGTTTTTAACATGGTTTGGCGATTTGATGAAAACCTGCCTATCTACAGACAGGTAGTTATGACGTTAAGAGGAGCAATTCTTCGCGGAGAGTATAAGCCCGGCGAGACTCTCCCTACGGTACGTGCCCTTGCGGAGGAAGCGGGAATCAATCCCAACACCGCACAGCGCGCTCTTTCTTCACTTGAGGATATGGAGCTTGCGGTTTGCTACAGCACTGCAGGCAGAAAGGTAACCACCAAGCCCGAAGCTATTGAGCGTCAGCGCAACAAAGCCGCTTCCGATCTGGTCGCATACGTGCTCAGATCCGCAAAGGATATCGGAATCGCTCCCGAGGAGCTCGCCGCTATGCTTTGCGAAAAGGAGAAATGATATTTGAACGTAATTGAATGCAAAGGCTTACGCAAGCAATACGGTAAAGGAAAGGTCGCTATCGAAAATCTGGATCTTGAGCTTGAGAGCGGCAAAATTATCGGATTGCTTGGCCCCAACGGATGCGGAAAATCCACCTTTATGAAGCTGCTTACGGGACTGCTTGTCCCCACGGCGGGAGAGATACGCGTGTGCGGATACTGGAGAAGTGAAGCCACCAACAGCTTTATCTCCTACCTGCCCGAGCGCACCTATATCGGCGGTCGCAAAAAGATCGGCGCAATGTTGGATTATTTCGAAGAGTTTTATCCCGATTTTGACAAGGTGAAGGCTATGAATATGCTTGACAGCCTTAATCTTGACCCTAACGCACTTATATCCTCCCTTTCAAAGGGAAACCGCGAAAAGGTACAGCTCGTTCTGGTTATGGCGCGCAACGCACAGATATATCTGCTGGACGAGCCGATAGCCGGCGTTGACCCTGCCGCACGCGAGTTTATTCTGCGCACAATAGTAAGCAATCTTAACCCCGGCGCAACGGTGCTTATTTCCACCCACCTTATTCAGGACGTTGAGCCTGTGCTGGACGAGTATATCTTCGTTAACTACGGCGGAAAGATAATCGGCAGAGGCACGGCGGCGGAGTTGATGGAGACGGAAGGCGTCACCGTGGACACCAAATTCAGGGAGGTGTTCCGTTATGCTTAAAATGTTAAGGCACGATCTGAAATCCGTCTGGAAGGTATGGCGCATCCTCGCACCCTTGGCGGTGCTTGCAGGAATCGTCGGCGGAATTGCGGTAAGACTGCTTGATATCGATTTTTACGATAACCTGCCCATGATGGTAGGCATGCTACTGCAGCTTACAAGCAGTCTTGTTTCCCTTTACTGGCCTATGATATTAACGGCGTTCGTTATGGTAACGCTTATACTCATAGTGGTACGGTATTACAAAAACTTCTTTACGGACGAGGGTTATCTTACCTTTACCCTGCCCGTATCGAGAACGCAGCTGCTTAATTCAAAGATACTTATGGCGTTTATATGGATGGCGGCTACGGCGGTAGTGTGCGTTATCGCATACGTTGCATTTATACTTATAACCGAAGTCGGCACTCCCGGCTTTGATCCCGGTATTGACACAGACCCTTCGGCTCCCGTTGAAGAAGACCCCATTTTCGGCGAATACGGAATGCTCGTCTTCCTGCTTGAGCTTATCGTACTGGTGGTAGTCGCTCCCGCGGCGGACGTTTTGCTTCTGTTGCTGTGCGTCACCCTTGGTGCGGTAATTGTAAAGCGTGCGAAGCTGGTTCTGGGCTTGGGCCTTTACTACGGCTTGAACACCGCTGTCGGCGTGGTGATATACGCATTCTTCATAGGTATGATGATAATGCTCGTCGCAATGGTGGATGCAGCTAACGAGGAAACGGCGTTGACGCTTGCGCGGTTAGCTATTTACGGCACGCCCGCAGTGGGAATAGTCCTGTTCGGCGCGCTGGGCGTAGGCTCGTATTTCATAAACCTTAAGCTGATAAAACAAAAACTTAATTTACCGTAATGAAAAAATCTCCGAGAAATCGGAGCTTTTTTAAATGAGAAATGAGAAACGAGGAATGAGGAATGTCGGTAAAAATCCGTGGGCGGATTTTGTTTTTTTATTTTATGCGGGCTGACGGGGACGTCAGCCCCTACGGTTTGTGCATAGCCGCAGGTGTTCGATAATTGTAGGGGACGATGTCCTCATCGTCCCGCGAACTGTTCGCACTACACAATCGTCAACAGTCACCCCTGCGGGGTGAGTGATATGCGCTCGTTGAGCACGTGATATGCACCTGTCGGTGCGTGATATGGAGCCGCACACGGCTCCGTGATATGCCGCAACTCCGTTGCACCGTATCGGTAAAAATCCGCAGGCGGATTTTATTATTAAAACGGCGGGAGTAAACCCCCTTCCCTACAAACACGCCGAAAGTTTTGCGAAAGCAATGGCTATAATAACTAAAAGTCTGATGGAACGCGGCGATGTATAAATGACGCAGAATGAATTTTCGCGAGCGGTAGCTGTAGTTACCTACAGCCAGCGAAGCGAAAATTTATAGAAAAACGCTTTTAAAAAATTAAAAGAAATCCGTTACAGACGGATTTCTACATTAAAAAG
>JAGAKP010000053.1 GCA_017625615.1 Clostridia bacterium | reverse complement strand
TGTTGATTCCCTTACCGTAGAATACATAACTATTCCCGGTGCAGGCAGAAGCGCTGACTATACGGGAATAGACGTTACGGGAAAGGTCGTATTGGTAAGCAGAGGTTCTACTACCTTTGAAGAAAAAGCAAACGTGGCGCAGGAAAAGGGCGCGATCGGTCTTATTATCTACAACAACGTATCCGGCGACATCAAGATGAACGTGGGCGATACCATGATGGCGGTATGCTCTATCAGTCAGGACGACGGTGAAATGCTTGCGGCTGCAGGAACGGGTACCTTAACCGTAAGCCGTGCCAACACCTCCGGTCCCTTTATGTCTGATTTCTCCTCATGGGGTCCCGCTCCCGACTTAAGTATTAAGCCCGAGATAACCGCACACGGCGGTTCTATTTACTCGGCGGTTCCCGGTCAGGGATATGACCGTATATCCGGTACCTCTATGGCGTGTCCCAATATTTCAGGTATTACGGTTCTCCTTCGCCAATACGTAAAAGAAAATTTCCCCGAATTGAAAGAAGATCCTGTGGCAATTACAAGGCTGGTCAATCAGCTTATGATGTCCACTGCCGATATTCTGCTTAATAAGAACGGACTTCCCTATTCCGTGCGCAAGCAGGGCGCCGGCCTTGCAAACCTTGATAACTGTGCCAAAACCACCGCATACATTGTTACTTACGACCGTGCAACGGGCAATGAATTGGACAAATCCAAAATCGAGCTTGGTGACGATCCCTCAAAAACGGGCGTATACGATCTGGTATTCTCCGTTGTGAACTTCGGCGAAAGCGCACTTTCCTACGACGTTTCCGCTTTCGTAATGACCGAAGGTGTAAGCGACACCAAAACTGCACACGGTGCTACCACCGTTACCGAGGAAGCACAGCTTCTCGGCGGTGCAAAGGTTGAGATAAAGTCAGTTGAAAACGGCACGCTTAAGGGCAATAACGTAACTGTAAACGCAAACTCTTCAGCAAAGATAACCGTTACAGTTACCTTGAGTGATGAAGATAAACAGTATATGGATGAGTCCTTTGCCAACGGTATGTACGTTGAGGGCTTCGTTGTTCTCACTGCTAAAAACGGCACCGAGATCGACCTCGGTGTTCCCTACCTCGCTTTCTATGGCGATTGGACTCTTGCACCTATATTTGACCTCGATTATTACGCAACCAACAAGGACGAGCTTGACGATTCTCTTGATCTTGTTGATAAAACCCTTCCCGATGCTTATGCCACAAGACCTATAGGCGGCATAAGCAGCGACTACGTAAGCTATCTCGGTTCCTTCTACTTCCAGCAGGATCCTTCCGTTACTCCCATTGCGGCAGACAGAAAGTATATTTCTCTCACCAATCAGGAGGACGGTGTAAACTCTCTCCGCTTCGTGTGGGCAGGACTTTTGCGTAACGCCGCAAGAGTGGATATTACAATAACCGACGATGCTACCGGTGAAGTAGTTTTTGAGCGTACCGAAAACGATATCCGTAAATCCTACGGAGACGGCGGTTCAATTTATCCCGCTAACATAAAGATCGAATTCAGTGCGATTGAGCACAATCTTAAAAATAACACGACTTATACCGTTAATCTGAAATCATACCTCGATTACAGCGAAGGCGGCGGAGATACCAACCTTTCCAACGAGTTCTCCTTCCCCTTGGTAACCGACTTTGAGGCACCTGCAATAACCGATTGTGAGTTTTACACCGAATACGACAGCTCCAATAAAGAGCTTCGCTATTTCGCAAAGCTTAAGGTTTACGACAATCATTACGCAATGGGTCTGCAGGTTGGTTACGTTGGTCTTGACGATGCGGGCACGGGATATATGCTTAACTCCTTTAATCAGTATCTCACTCCCGTATATTCCGAATTCAATACCGACACCTACGTTATATACGAGCTGACGGACTATATTGATATTATCCGCCAGAATGCAACCAACAGAAACACCATTACCGTTGCTTGCTACGACTATGCTCTTAACCAGGCGACTTATGAGATAGCCCTTCCCGACGATTATCTTGATATAACCTTCGGCGAGGAAGAGATCGTAATAAGTCCTTACGAGGTTATTGACCTTATGCCGTTGGTTTATCCCGAGACTGAATGGTCCGAGCTTCTTGAGTTCTTCTGCACACAGCCTGCAAGCGGCGAGGTCGGAAGAGTTGTAAATAATCAGCTCGTAGGCGTAAATCCCGGCACCGCCGTCGTTATAGCCAGAGATCCCGTTACCAAAAAGCAGGCTACCATAAATCTCCGAGTTCTGTCCGAAACGGACGAGGGCTACGTAAGATACGATAAGCCCGTTCTCGATAAGTTCGCTTTGACGGGTTATACGGTAAATAAGGCGTACTTCTATCTCAATTCCGTTGACAGAGATATAGGTGTAACCGGTGATGAAATGAAATTTGCGGGACAACAGTATTCTTTGGAGATGTTCCCCTCGGAATCCGTGTCTCTCAATTATCAGCTGGATGCTTTCTTCCCCGACGTTACTGACGTTGTATTTGAATCCAGTAACGAAAAGATAGTAACCGTTGATCAGAACGGTGTTATCACCGGCGTCGCAGAAGGCTTTGCTTCCGTTTCCGTACGCGTTACCATGGACGGAAAGAGCACTTATTATTCGCAGTCCATAAACATAACGATAAAAGATCCCTACATTACCACGGGCGCAAGCCTTACTCATTATTTCGGTCTTGGTGGAGAGGTTATTATTCCCGAAACACTTTCACTTACCGAAATAGGACAGTATGCTTTCTCCAATTTTGATTATATACCAAAGGAGCCTCACGAAATAACCGAGGCTGAGCCCGATTCAACAAAGATATGGTATATCGGTGATTCCACCATTACTACTGTTATAATTCCGGAGGGAGTTGAGAAGATCGGTCCTTACGCTTTTGCAAACCTTACCGCTCTTAAGACAGTCGTACTTCCCTCCACTCTCAAGACCATAAGCCAAGGTGCTTTCTACGGTTGTACCTCTCTTACCACGATAAAGGGTCTTGAAAACGTACAGTTTATTAACCAGGGCGCATTCTACGGCTGTAATCTCAAGGGAGACCTCAAGCTTGAAAATGCCGTTGCGGTTGCAGACTATTCCTTCGCTTTCAACGAAAAGCTCGATGAAGTAGTCCTTTCCAAAAAGACACAGTCCATAGGCGCTTATGCATTTACGGGCTGTAAAGACCTTGATGAGCTTGTTATCGAGGCGGAATACGTTAAGCTTGGTCAGTACGTATTCTCCGATTGCACTTCGCTTAAGGAGATATCCGTTAACAGCGCTGTTATTCCTGCAGGAGCTTTCAGCGGATGTAAAAAGCTTAAAACCGTAACCCTTGGCAAGGACGTATCCGTTATAGGCGAATACGCTTTCGGCGGCACTGCTGTTGAAAAGCTGACATTTGCTTCCGGTAACGAAAGCTTCGTAGTAAGCAAGGACGGCAAATACGTTACCAATAAAGCAGGCGATACCTTAATGCTCGTTCTTCCCTCTGCAGGCAAGAGCTTTGAGCTTGAGGACAAGAAGATAACCAAGATCGGAAACGGTGCTTTCAGCGGAAACAAAAATATAAAATCCGTTGATATGCCTTACGTTACCGAGGTAGGCGAATACGCTTTTGCGGGATGTGAGGAGCTTGACGATATCACGCTCGGCGTGCTTACTTATATCGGAAAAGCGTCATTTATGGGTACTGCTGTTACCGAGCTTCCCGATCTCGAAAAGATAACCGATATCGGCGACTATGCTTTTGCAAATTCCGCTCTTACTGAAGTAAATATTCCCAATAACGTAAATATTGGCGAATATGCCTTTAGCGGTTGCAAAAAGCTTAACAGCGTTGTTATTGGTGATAACGTAAACGTCGGAAACCACGCTTTCTATAACGATACGCAGCATAATTGGGAAGCGGAATACTATACGGTAGATGATATCAGATACTATTATTACGTGTTTGTTTCTCCCATTGAAGAACTGATTATCGGTGAAAACGTTATCATCGGTGATTACGCATTTAACGGTGCTTCAACACTTACTTCCGTTGAACTTGGTGCAAATGCCGTTATCGGAGATTACGCTTTCTACAATGCGGTTTCTCTTGAAAGCGTTGATCTTTCCAAGGTGAAGTCCATCGGAAATTACTCCTTCTCCGGTGACGTGCTGTATATCGCACTTGACAGCACCTTTACAAACCTTGCTCTTGACGAAAACGGATACTATATGTATTCCTACAACGCTCCCGCGCTTGAGGAACTTGACCTTGCAAGCGCAACTAACGTCGGAGAATACGCATTTGCTCACTGTAAAAAGCTTGAAAAGGTATTCCTCGGCGATAACGTAACCGCATTGCTTGACGGTACCTTCTCCTGCTGTGATGCTCTTAGTGATATCAACCTGGAAAAGGTAACCAAAATTAACGGCTACGCACTTGATCACACTGCACTTACAAGCGTTGAACTCGAAAATGCAGAGTTTATCGGTGAATACGCATTCTGCGAAAACGGTTTACTTGAATCGGTAACTCTTAATAAAAACGGAGTGGTTATAGGCGAAGGTGCATTTGCTTACTGCACTGCTCTCGACACTCTTACAAATGAAGAGTTCGCAACCGAATTCGGTGACTATTCCTTTGCGTACACGGCTCTTGTGAGCGTTGATCTTACCGCGGCAAGCCATATCGGTCAGCACGCGTTTATCAAAGAAAGCCGCACTGAATTTAACGTGGTTTTGGGAAGCGCGCTTGCTACGCTTGGCGATAACCCCTTTGCAATGTGTGAAATTAAGCCATTTAACCTTAAGGCCGTAATAGAATTTAACGGCGTACAGTATGAAAAGGATAATTTCAATTTTGATTTAAGCGAATCCGTAAAGGTCATTGACGGTTCTCTTTATCAGACCGTTCCTTACGGACTTGAGCTTGTAACATATGCAGGTGTTTCCGATGCGGTTACCGTTGCAGACGATACCGTGCACATAAGCGCCTTTGCTTTTGCGGGAACAGATGCGAAGCAGGTAATACTCCCCTACACCGTTTACTCTATCGGTCACAAGGCGTTCTTCAAGTGCGATGAGCTTGAGATAGTTTCATTCAGCAGCTACAACGCGCCTGTTCTTGAAGAAGAATACGATTATATGTACTTTGTGACGGGCGACAACATTTCCGCAACGGGTGAATACACCTTTACTACCGTAAACGGAGAAGGAGAGATTTCCAAAAACGGTCTCGGCATAACGCCTTACTTTATGTGGAACGCCGCAGAAAATGCTTCCTCAGTTTATTACGGCGCAAACTTTACCGATTATATCGGACATATCGATAATAAGCTTGTAATGGTCAGACCCGCTAACGGAAATAACTACGGTTCCTTTATATTCAATCAGTACTTCGCAACCGTTATAAACGGTGCGGCTGCCGCTGATGAGCTTACGGTTGCGGCGATAAACGCAATAAAGGCGTTGCCCGAAACCGTTTCACTTGAAGATAAGGATCTCGTTCTTGCGGCACGTGCGGCATATGACAAAATATCCACTCTTGAGCAAAAGGCGCTCGTTACCAATTATAATCTGCTTACTCAAGCAGAAAAGCGTATAAGCGACCTTGAATACCTTGCAAATTCCGAAAGCTCCGCAGACGATACTTCAGTCGACACTGACGGAGGAAACGGCGGTGTTATTGCAATAATCATCGTTGCGATCGTTGTCGTAGCAGCTGCTTGCGGTGCGGGCGTATTCGTAATACTCAGGAAAAAGAACAATAAAAAAACTGATGCCACCAACGAAGTAAAGGATACTTCCGTTGATGACAGCTCTGATAATTAAACTGATCGGAGACAAAACAGTATGAAAAAATTAATTAAAATTTGTGTTTCGGCGGGATTGCTTATAATGGCGTTCCTCGCCGCAACCTCCTGCTCCGGTAATTGGGATCCTCCCTACGAAGATCTCAACAAAAACGGATACAACGTAAGCGTTAAATTCGACGCAAACGGAGGCGTTTTTGCGGGAATCAACGACGTTTATATAATAGACGTGTTTAACTCCGCGGACGTTACCGACGGAAAAGGCGTATACCTCCTTTCTCCCGACGATCCTCTTCGTGCCGAGGGTGCTTTCTCCATTTCAAGAAACGGATATTTCCTTGCAGGATGGTATACTACGCGCGAAGCAAGAGTAAACGATAAAGGCGAAGCACTTGACGATTACGGCGTGCCCGTATCCCAATCCGGCAGACCGCAGGGATATACCTACGGCGGAAAATGGGATTTTGAAAACAGCACGCTTTCGGTGGAAAGCGGTGCAGTTTTTGATTCCGCTACTCCCGTTCAAACTCTTTATGCCGCTTGGATACCCTACTTCAACTATGAGTTTTACGTTGAAAATGAAAAGGGCGAGTTTGAATTGGTGGATACCGAAGCCACGATAAATCTTGAAATTCCTCAGTGGAGCGAAAAGACGGGTAAGCTTGACAGCAAGTCCTTCCCTGAGCGAGACGGATACACCTTTGATTCGGCTTACCTTGATAAATCCAAATCCGAATTACTTACCGAAAATATAAACGGTGCCGATAAGTACGTAGATTACGAAACGGGTACTACGTCTACCGAAAAGGTATGCGTTTACACCACCTGGCTTGAAGGCAGTTGGTTTAAGATATACACTGCCGATCAGATGTCTGCAAACAGCAGATTGGATGGCAACTATATTCTTTGTGCTGACATTGATTTTTCTGAAAGCGTTTGGTCACCGACTCTTGCTAAAGGCAAATTTACCGGCAAGATATACGGAAACGGATACACCATTTCCAACGTAAACGTCGTTCAGGGTGATAATTCACAGCTTTTCGGCGGATTATTCGGCTCTGTTGACAGCGGCGCGGTAATAGATAACGTGAAATTTGAAAACATTTCCTACGAGATAAGTGCAGGCTCCCGAATGCAGGGCGCAACCTTCGGATTGTTGGCAGGAACGATAGCTTCAGATGCGGTACTGACGGACGTAACCGTTTCGGGTAAGCTCATTATCGGCGCAAACTGCTATCCTCAGGAGGGCTACGTTATAGGTCTCCTTTGCGGAAGCGGTACTTTTGCGGGTGTTGACAGTACGAATATTTCCTGCACCGTCGCCGAAGGCGTAGAGAATATAACCGTAACCACCGAAGAAAACGGTACTGTCACCGTCGTATTTAATTAATTCAGTTTATTAAAATTAACTATAAACGGAGGATCTTTTAAAAATGAAAAACAGAATTATTTCACTATTTCTGTGCTTACTGATGTGCCTTTCCGCCGCTTCCCTTCTCGTTGGATGCGATAGCGGAAGCAAAGGCGGTTCCGATGCGCTGGTTATAATGACCGATGCGCTTGACGGCGTATTTAACCCCTTCTTCTCTACTACCGGCGCTGACAGCACTATCGTTTCTATGACACAGATAGGTATGCTTACCACCGGCTATGAAAACGGCAACGTTGTGGTTGCCTGCGGCGACGAGGAAGCAGTTGTAGTTAAGGACTATAATATTTCCTATGATTCCGCAACCGATAAGACCACTTACACCTTCGTTATAAAGAACGGTATTCTTTATTCCGACGGTCATCCCCTCACCATGGAAGACGTACTCTTTAATCTGTACGTATACCTTGATCCCGTTTACACCGGTTCTTCCACCATGTATTCCACCGATATCGTCGGTCTGCAGGATTACCGCACACAGCAGCTCGGCTCCGGCAGCGGCGAAGTTGACAGCACCATCTCCGAAGCGGCCAGCTCCCGTGCACAGAACCGTATCAACGAGCTCATCAACCTGTTCCGTCAGGTTGGCGCTACCGCTACCGCAGGAAGCTATAGCGCTGATTACAGCAAAATGGTTTCCGCAATAAAGACTCACGCACTTTCCAACGGTTACAAGGAGGCAATTTCATCCAACGCATCTGAGGTAACCAACGACGACCTTCTCGCTGACTACGAGCGTGCGCTTGAGCTGTTCAAGGAAGAGCTTGAGACCGACTACGTAAGTGCTCAGGAAGCATATACCGACGAGCCTTACAAGTCCCGTGATGAATTTAAAAATCCCGTTACCTGCTTTATGTTTGCAGAAGGATACGTAAGCGTAGAGTATGCAAAGGATCCCGTAACCAACAAGGATATCAAATCCAAAATCGAAAAGGTTACCCTGCTCTACAACGATACTGTTGTAAAGGACAAGGATTCCGCTATCGAATACGTATATCAGTCCAAAATCCAGCAGGAGCTTGATCAGATACTTCAGTACTGGGCAACCGCACAGACTCTCAAGACCGAATTTACCGCAAAGGCAAAGGAAGTTATTCTTCACGAAAACGTTTCCGATGACGGCTCTCTCAAGGTTCCCAATATAAGCGGTATAGTTTCTCTCGGTCACACCACCGAGGTTAACGAGGTTACCGCAAAGAACGGCACCTACAAGATCGCTCACGAGCATAACGCTGACGGTACCGTTAAGAATGCCGACGAATACGACGTTCTTCAGATCACCATTAACGGTGTTGACCCCAAGGCTATCTGGAACTTCGCATTTGCAGTTGCTCCCCAGCATTACTATGCAGAGGGACACACCGTAGATATTGCAAACAATAAGTTCGGCGTAGACTTCGGTTCTTATGAATTTATGACCAACGAGATCCAGTCCACCCGTAACATAAAGGTTCCTATGGGTGCAGGCGCATACGTTGCTACCGACAGCGCCAATAACGATAAACCCGCAGGTACCGCATTCTATACCGATAACGTTGTTTACTTCAAGGCAAACAACTCCTTCCTGCTCGGCGAACCCAAGATCCAGAAGGTACGTTATCAGGTAGTAAGCTCCACCAACGCACTCAGTGCCCTTGAAAGCGGCTCCGTCCACTTCGTAACTCCTCAGTTCACTCAGAACAATATTGATAAGCTTAACTCTCTTGAAAGCAAGGGAATTAAGAAGACCTGGACACAGCAGCTCGGTTACGGTTATATCGGCATCAACGCTGAAAAGGTTACCGATATCAATCTCCGTAAGGCTATAATGTGTGCTATGGATACCGGTCTCGCACTGAGCTACTACAGCGCAGGTATGGCAGAAACCATTTATTGGCCTATGTCCACTGTAAGCTGGGCTTATCCTAAGGACGGATCAGGTAAAAACAGCCGTGACAACGGTCACGATTACCCCGCAATCAACTTTAACGAAGCAGACGCAAAGAAGGCCGTTGAGGATTATATGGCTCTAGCAGGCGTTTCTGCAGGCGATCCCAAGCTTTCCATCCGCTTTACCATCGCAGGTGCTAACCTTACCGACCATCCTACCTATCAGACCTTCCGCGCAGCTGCGAAGCTTCTTAACGAATGCGGCTGGGATATTGAGGTAGTTGCAGACTCCAACGCCCTTACCAAGCTCAGCACCGGATCTCTTGCCGTATGGGCAGCCGCTTGGGGCTCTACCGTTGACCCTGACCTTTATCAGGTTTACCACAAGAACTCTACCGCCACCAGCGTTCTTGCTTGGGGATATGACGCTATACTTGCAAATCCCGCAAATTATCCCGTTGAAAACAATATTCTCAACAAGCTCAGCGACGTTATTGACGACGCAAGAGAAACCGGCGATCAGGCAGTACGTACCGAGCTTTACGAGGAAGCAATGGGCTACATTCTCGACCTTGCAGTAGAGCTTCCCGTATACCAGCGTATGGTTCTTTACGCATACAACTCCAACGTTATTGATCCCGCTTCCCTTCCCTCTGAGATCAATCCTTACACCTCTCCCCTTGATCACCTCTGGGATATAGAATTTGCCGACTAATTTTTTTCTAACGGAGAGATATATGTTAAAATACATACTGAAAAGACTTGCTCTTTCGGTCCTTATACTACTGGGCGTATCTCTTATAATCTACGTGCTTATTCGGTGTATGCCTGTCAGCTTTATTGACAGTAAAATAGCCGAAATGAGTATGAACGGTGCAACCATTCCCGAAGAGACTGTAGAGAGCATGAAGGCTCTCTACGGCCTCGGCGATAACAGTTTTATGGGTATTATAAAAGGATATCTTAACTGGCTCGGCGCGCTCTGCCGCTTTGATTTTGGTATTTCCTTTAAATACAGCGTGCCCGTTATAGACGTTATTAAGCAAAATATGGGGCTTTCCTTTATCATTGCTTTGGTTGCCACTTTCTTCGAGTTTATGATAGCGGTCCCTCTGGGTATAACTGCCGCAACACACCAATATTCAATACGGGATTACGTAGTTACTATACTTGTAATGATCGGCATTTCCCTTCCCTCCTTCTTCTTCGGGCAAATTCTTAAGGATATGCTTGCAATGAAGCTTGGATGGTTCCCACCTTCGGGACTTACGGATGCAACGCAGACCTTATCGGGACTTTCGCTGATATGGGATTATCTTCGCCATCTGTTTATCCCCATACTTACCGTTGTCATTCTCAGCATAGGCAGCCGTATGCGTATGACGCGTACCAATATGCTCGAAGTGCTCAACTCCGATTATATCCGTACCGCACGTGCAAAGGGTCTGAAGGAACGTGTCGTTATTTACAAGCACGCATTCAGAAATACTCTTATCCCTCTCGTAACCAGCCTTGCGGGACTGCTGCCCTCTCTGTTTTCGGGTGCAATTATTACCGAGCAGGTATTTGACCTTCCCGGTATCGGTAATCTTGCTTTCCAAGCGATGGCAGACGGTGATATTCCTTTTATAATGGGCTACAATATGTTTCTGGCGTTGCTCAGTGTATTAGGCGTTCTGCTTGCAGACCTTATGTACGCTGTCGTTGACCCCAGAGTAAAACTTGAGTAAAGGAGAAGTTATGGAAGAGAAAAACTACACGGAAGACCTGAACGCTTCCAATTCCGAAAACTGCTCCGAGCCCGAGGAAGCCCTTGACAAAAACGTGCGTCTTATGTCCCCTACCCGAATGGTGGTACGACGTTTTTTCAGATCAAAGCTGAGCATAGCGGGACTTGTTATGATAGTTTCACTGTTCCTGTTCTGTTGGATAGGTCCTCTGGTCTACAACGTATGGGGACAGGCTGAATCCGACACGACGGGAAAGATAGAGTACACTCAGCACGCAGTTACCTATGAAAAGAACGGTAAGACCTACACCTTTTATCAGGTAGTAGAGGTAGAAAAGAGCCTTAACACCCTTGCAAAGCCCGATGGTGATCACCCTCTCGGAACCGACAAGAGTGCCCGTGACGTTCTCGTCCGTCTTATGTACGGCGGAAGGATCTCTCTTACCGTAAGCTTTCTTGCGGTATTTATTACCACCTTCTTCGGAATAATATTCGGCGGTGTCGCAGGCTATTTCGGCGGCGCTGTTGATAATATCATAATGCGTCTGTGCGATATTCTTATATGCTTGCCCGGCTTCCCTATCTTGCTTATAGTAGGTACACTGATAGATGCGGCGGGAATTGACCTGAAGTTTAAGATCTATTATCTTATGGCGTTCCTTACCCTCATATCTTGGCCCGGTACGGCTCGTCTCGTGCGCGGACAGATACTTTCACTCCGCGAGCAGGAATACATGGTAGCCGCAGAGGCTATGGGATATTCCACTACACGTAAGATTTTCAAGCATCTTATACCCAACGTAGTTCCTCAGCTTATCGTTGCAATGACCTTAAGCCTTGGCAGTATGATCCTTTACGAGGCTTCCCTTTCCTACCTCGGATTGGGTGCTCCCGAGGAATACGCCGCTTGGGGTACTATGATTAACATAGTTGCTGAGGATCAGAACATTCTGCAGAATTACTTCAACGTATGGGGACCTCCCGGTATATGTATAATTCTCGCGGTGCTTGGCTTCAACTTTGTGGGCGACGGTCTGCGCGATGCACTTGACCCCAAGATGAGGAGATAAGTTATGGCAGTAAAAGAAAACAAAAAGAATAATTCCCGTTATCTTTCGGGTAAAGAGATACGTGCCATAGCCAAGGAAAACGCCCGCGTGATGCACGCTCTCGAAAAGCGCAAGCACAGAAAGGCTGACGAGAGTGAATACGTAACTCAAATGAAGGACGAGGGCAATATTCTCGAAATTGAGGATCTGCACACCTACTTCTTTACCGACCAAGGAGTAGTCAAAGCAGTAAACGGTGTTTCCTTCAACGTTTCCAAGAATGCAACCGTTGGCGTCGTAGGAGAATCAGGTTGCGGTAAATCTGTAACAAGTATGTCGATAATGCAGTTGTTGCAGGGACCCCAGGGACAGATATATTCGGGAAATATACGCTTTCTTTCACACGAATACAAGAAAGACAAGCACGGCAAGAATATTCCTACCGGTCTTTCAGACGATAACGGCAACCCCGTATACGAAATGGAAGACAAGGTGCTTGACATTGCCAATATGCCCATTAGCGAGATACACCGCATCCGTGGCAGACAGATAGCGATGATCTTTCAGGAGCCTATGACTTCCCTTAATCCCGTTTTCACTATCGGTAATCAGCTTGATGAGGTGACCTTCATCCACGTACCCGGTGCAACCAAGGAAACTGCAAAAAAGCGTTCTTTGGAAATGCTTGGACTCGTTGGTATAGCGATGCCCGAGCACGTATACAAATCCTTCCCTCACGAGCTTTCCGGCGGTATGAGACAGCGCGTTATGATCGCTATGGCGTTGGCTTGCAATCCCCGTCTTATCATAGCAGACGAGCCTACCACAGCTCTTGACGTTACTATTCAGGCACAGATACTGGATCTGCTTCGCGATCTTAAGCAGAAAATGGACGGTTCTATTCTGCTTATCACTCACGATCTCGGAATTATTGCCGAAATGGCAGATTACGTGGTGGTTATGTATGCAGGACGCGTTATTGAAAAAGGAACCGTGTCCGAGATATTCCATAATCCCATGCACCCTTACACCATCGGTCTGCAAAAGTCCAAGCCTACCTTGGATTCAAGCGATGACGAATTGTTTAATATCCCCGGCAACGTGCCTAATCCCGTGAATATGCCTTCACATTGCTACTTCAAGGAGAGATGCTCCCGTTGCACCAAAAAATGCAGCGGTGATTATCCCAATATGATTCAGGTGAGTCCCACGCATTTCGTTGCCTGCCATCTTTACGGAGAGGAGACTGACAATGGCTGATACAGAAAAAAACGTAATATCGCCCGTTATTTCCTCCGAATATGATGACGCGCTTATCGCAAAGGAAGAGGCGGAAGCAAGAAAAGCACGTATAGAGGCTGATTCTTTACTTCCCCCGGACCCTTGCGCACTTTTGGAAATACGCCATCTTCGTAAGTGCTTTCCCATACAAAAAAGCTTGCTTGGAAAGGTACAGAAGGAGCTGGTTGCGGTTGATGACGTTTCCTTTAAGCTGATGCCCGGTGAAACGCTCGGTATCGTTGGGGAATCGGGATGCGGCAAGACTACCATGGGAAGAACTCTGCTTAAGCTTACACAGCCCAGCGGTGGTCAGGTGTTCTTTAAGGGACAGGATATTTCCAAATTCAATAAAGCGCAAATGCGTCCCATCCGTACGCAGATGCAGATAATATTTCAGGACCCTTATTCTTCCCTGCCGCCCCGCAGTACGGTAGGCGATATTCTTTCCGAGCCCGTAAAGGTGCACAATATAGTTCCGAAGGATCAGGTACGGGATTACGTTCTTGATCTTATGGATAAGTGCGGATTACGTGATTATTATTACGAAAGATATCCTCACGAGTTTTCCGGCGGGCAGAGACAGAGAATATGTATTGCCCGCGCTTTATCGGTAAAGCCCGAGCTTGTAGTGTGTGATGAGCCGGTTTCCGCATTGGACGTTTCCATTCAGGCGCAGATAATCAACCTGCTCAAGAGCCTGCAAAAGTCGATGGGTCTTACATATCTGTTCATTTCTCACGATCTTTCGGTAGTCAAGTTTATTTCCGACAAGATAGTCGTAATGTACCTCGGAGCGATGATGGAGTTCGGAAGCAAAAAGGATATTTTTGAAAATCCTCTGCACCCTTATACAAAGGCTTTGTTTTCTGCGATTCCCAATCCAAACCCCGACGTGAAGATGAACCGTATCGTGTTGAACGGAGATATACCCTCCCCCGCAAATCCTCCCAAGGGTTGCCGTTTCCATACACGGTGCCCTTATGCAACCGAGAAATGCCGTCACGTGACTCCCGTTTACAGAGAACACGAGCCCGGTCATTTTGCGGCTTGTCACCTTCTTGACAGTGAGAGAAATATAAATGAGTAAAGATAAAAAGAAAGCAAAAAAAGAAAAGATAACCTATATCGATGACGGATCCTCCATTGCCGATATGTCAGGCGTACCTGCAAGAAAAAGTAATCTTTTTTCAAGTAATTCATATAAGCCCCGTTCCACTTTAAAGGAGCAGTTCAGAACTTATATCGAAGCTTGTAAAATGATGTTTTTACCAATGCTTGTGGTTATGGGATTTATTTGCGTATTATTCCTTTTGCTCTGGTTTATATTTTAATAAAAAACAAAAAACTCGGACGATATAATGTCCGAGTTTTTAGTTTAACCTAAATATTCAAGAATTTCCGCAGCGTTTGTATCGGGCTTGACCTTGGGCATAACGTGGGAGATATAGCCATTTTCATCAATTATGAAGGTTGTCCTTACTACGCCCATACCGACCTTGCCGCACATCTTTTTCTCTTGCCATACGTCGTAAGCCTTTATTGCCGTAAGCTCGGGGTCGGAAAGAAGTATAAAAGGAAGGGAGTACTTTTCAGCGAACTTTTTATGAGACGCTACGCTGTCCTTACTGATGCCGATAACAACGATATCCTTGCTTTTGAAATCATCGTAAGCGGAAGCGAATGCGCATGCTTGTCTTGTACAGCCCGGAGTATTATCCTTTGGATAAAAATATAAAACTACCTTTTTGCCGAGATAATCGGAAAGAGAAACGGTAACGCCGTCTTTATCTGTAAGTGTGAAATTCGGTGCTTTATCGCCTATATTAAGCATAAGAAAACATCTCCTTTGTTTTTTATTTATTATAATATTGTTTTTTTACTTTTTCAATAGTATTGACTTAAAAGACTGAATTTGATAAAATCAGTATGAAAAAATCCTTGACGGAGGACATGAAAATGCTTACTTCTACAGAAATAAATTCTATTGCCAACGTAGTCGGAGAAGAAAAGGCTGTTGAGCTTGTGGGAAAAGCAGGCTTTGACGCTTGGGATTTCTCTTTGTTCAAAATGGGTCCTTACGATTGGGCTAACAAATGCCTTAAGCCTTCCGATCATCCTCTTTGCGGAAACGAGTATCTCGCTTTTGCAAGGAAGCTGAAGCGTATCGGTGAAGAATACGGTATCCACTGTAATCAATCACACGCGCCTTTTCCCGTTTACTGCAAGGAGATTCGCGATCTGTACAAAAAAGCCATAGAATGCACTGCAGAAGCAGGCGGCACCATTTGCGTTATCCATCCCGATAACTTTAAAAGTCCTGAAGAAAACTCTGAAATGTACCTTAAGATGCTTCCATTTGCAAAGGAGCACGGAGTGAAGATCGCAACCGAGAATATGTGGAATTGGTCCGACGAAAAGGGATGTGCTTCCCCTGCCGCGTGCTCTTCGCCCGAAAGCTTTCTTGCTCATATCAAAGCCGTTAACGATGATCATTTCGTTGCTTGCCTTGATATCGGACACGCGGAAATGTTCGGCGTAAATACCACCGCTCCCGAGATGATAAATACACTCGGTAGTCACCTTCAGGCGCTTCATATTCACGATAACGATCTTAGGCATGATTCACACAATATTCCTTTTTCAATGAGTATTGATTTTGAAGCAGTAGTAAAAGCTCTTAAAAACGTGAATTACAGCGGATATCTTACTCTTGAAGCTGATAATTACATTCACAATATCGGCGCAAAGTCAGAAGACGAGGTCTTTGCGGGCGTATGCGAGCTTGCCAACAGCGCAAAAAAGCTGAATGAGATGATGAAATAACATAATGCTCTCCGATTCGATTACGTCGGAGAGCATTTTTTATCGGGGTCCCCGAGAAGCCGTAAGGCTTCGCGGGGTGATTGTCGGGGTCCCCACGAAGCTGTAAGGCTTCGCGGGGTGATTATCGGGGTGATTTACAGTATTACCTTAACGTGAGCGTTTATATTTACAGAAGTGTCGGTAACGAAGCAATCGTATGCAAGGATGTTAACACCGCATTTTTCGGCGTTTCTTAAAGCAACGCCGAATTCCTTATGAGTTTCGTCATTTGGTGAAAGCGAAACGGCGCCCGAAAACTGAATTACGAAGATAACGTAGGCTTCGTAGCCATCCTTCACACAGCTTATCAGCTCATTGAGATGCTTTACACCCCGTTCCGTGGGCGCATCGGGAAAACGGCAGTGACCGTTATCTTCGAGAGTAACGCCCTTGACTTCAATAAACGCCTTGCGGTCACCGTCTTTAACGTATATATCGAACCGCGAGCTTTTATAGGTGACTTCCCTTTTGATAACCGCCTTTGAAGAAAAAATGCCGCTTTCTGGCAGCCATTCGGCAACCACGGTGTTGGGAGTGAAGGAATCCATATTTATAAGCAGATCTTCATTTTTGTATACGGAAACGAGATCGTAAGCGGTCTTCCTTGCGGGATTATCGCTTTTTTCAAGTAAAACCTTATTTCCGCTTACAAGAAGCTCTTTACATCTGCCGGTATTTTTTATATGTACTGTCTCACGCTTGCCGTTGATATCCACTATTCCGATAAATCGGTTCGGGCGTGAAACAAAGGTCCCGTAGGTTATATTTTTGTATTCCATATACGTCCTTATTGAAAAAGAAAATTATTTATGGTATTATAACTAAAACCTGAAAAGAGGTAAAATATGATAATACGAAACGCATTGATGAGTGATTTTGAAAATATAAGCACTGTTTTCGAGCACGCTAAAAAATATATGCGGGAAAACGGTAATATGAAGCAGTGGGCTGACGGCTACCCTTATCCCGAAACGATACGCAAGGATATTGATGAAGGTATTTGTTACGTTTGCGAGGTAGAAAAGGCGATAGTCGGCGTATTTACTTTGTTTGACGGGCCCGACCCCTGCTACGAAAGGATCATCGGCGAGCAATGGCTTAACGACAAGCCTTACGGAGTTATTCACCGTATAGCCGTGGCGCACAACAGAGGCGGCGTTGCTTCAAAATGTATTGAGTTTTGCGAAAAGCGCTACGATAACCTTCGTATAGATACTCACGAGGACAACAAGCCTATGCGGAATTTCCTTACAAAGCGCGGATTTATCGAGCGTGGAATTATCTTCCTTGAAAACGGTGAAGAGCGAATTGCTTTTCACAAGGTCGTCAGATAATCCTTTATAAGCAGCGAATATTCACTGTCTGTGACGATAATATGCTCAATTAAATAAATACCGTTGTTTTCAAGCAGCTTAATGGCTCTTTTGGTAGCGATGATATCAAAATCCGAGGGAGCAACGCGTCCGTCCGGATGGTTATGGCACAGCACTATTCGTTTACATGAATAGGAAACGGCACATCTGAATACGTCTGAAAGATCGTTAGTGACGTTATTGCCGCTTCCGCTTTCCAGTTCAATTATTGCTTTTACGTTGTGCTCCTTATCGAGAAGAGCCACGCATAGAGTTTCGTAAGGTAAAGATCCTATGGTATTTATAAAAAAGACGTTGAGATCTTCTGTATTCAGATTATTGAATGGAATTTCCCTCATTTTATCACCTTTTCTGTATTTTAAAACCGTTCCGCAAAAGAAAGCAGAACGGTTTTTGCATTTTAAACGGTAAGATATGTACCCGTAAAGTATTTTATTATGCGTCCGCGGGTAATAATTCCCACAAAAACACCGCGCGCATCTATAACGGGCAAAAAGTTTTGCGCTTGTACCTTTTGCAAAAGCTCCTCGGGAGACGCGGTGATATCAATTGGCGGATTCCAATCTGTACGCAAAATTTCCATTACGGTGCGCTTTTCCTGACTTTTAAGATCGGATTCGTTTCTGTTTACTATATCCCATAGAAAATCACCCTCGTTAACGGTGCCGACGTATCTGCCGTCATTATCTATAACTGGCAACGCGGTATATCCGTGGTGACGCATTTTTTCCAATGCTTGACGCAACGTACTGCTATCCTCAACGTATGCAACACTGCTTTTTGGTGTAAGAAACTGAAAGATATTCATAGCTCTTCCTCCTGTAAACTATTTTACCACTTAATTATGAACATTTCAAGAAAAATATGTTGAAAATAGACAAAAATATATCTCCGATAAAACTAATTTATCGGAGATATGCTTTTTATAAAAGAATTTCGGTATAAGTCGGGAAAGGCCACATTGCTTTGGGAACGTAGCATTCGGCTTTATCCGCTGCTTCACGCAATCTGTTCATACAAGGAATTACGTTTTCTGCGAACAGCTCTGCTCGTTCTTCTTTGTTTGTCATCACCGAAGCAGATTCAAGCATAGCGGAAAGAGCTTCGCTCTCTTCAAAAATGCTCGTTGCACAATCGTTAAGTACGGTGGATATGCTTAATTCAACGCTCGTGGAAAGCAATCTTGCTTCTTTGTTGGAAACAGAATTGCACAGCTCGTTTACGTACGCGAGAACTGCGGGCAGTATCTGTCTGCGAGCCATGTGAACCATAGTAGCGCCGTCAACGTTGATGGTCTTGCAATATTCGTCAAGCATAACGTCGTAGCGGGAGAACATTTCCTTTTCGTTCAAAATACCGTGCTTACCGAGAAGGGCGATATTTTTGCTGTCAAGATAATGAGGAAGAGCCATAGCGGTATTGGAGAGATTAAGCAGACCTCTTCGCTGTGCTTCTTCGACCCACGCCTTTGAATAGTTATTACCGTTAAAGATTATACGCTTATGGCTCGTATATACGTTTGCGATTATTGAATTGATCGACGCATCAACGTTATCCGCTTTATCAAGAATATCGGCAAATTCGCAAAGGGATTCAGCCACCACGGTGTTGATGACCGTATTGCACATTGCGATAGACATTGAGGAGCCGGGCATCCTGAACTCAAACTTATTACCGGTAAAAGCAAAGGGAGAGGTACGGTTTCTGTCCTCGCCGTCGTTTGCAAACTGAGGCAATACGTTTACGCCGAGAGGAAGCTGTTGTGATTCCCCTGCCGCAACGCTTGAGCCGTTTACAAAGGACTTTAAGGTTTCGGTAATTCTGTTACCGAGGAACATTGAAATTATCGCGGGAGGCGCTTCATAGCCGCCGAGACGAAGATCGTTTCCCGCAGTAGCAACGGAAATACGAATAAGATCCTGATAATTATCAACGCCCTTCATAACGGCGCATACCATTAAAAGGAAAAGCTTATTGGAAGCCATATCCTTGCCGGGGTCAAGCAAATTCTTTCCGTCTGCGGAAAGAGACCAGTTGTTGTGCTTACCGCTTCCGTTTACGGAATTAAAAGGCTTTTCAGCAAGCAGACAACGGAGTCCGTTTTCCTTTGCCGCCTTTTTCATAATATCCATTGTAAGCTGGTTCTGATCGGTAGCGCGGTTACAATCCGTAAAAATGGGAGCAAGCTCGTACTGGCAGGGCGCGGCTTCGTTATGCTCTGTCTTAGCGGGAATTCCGCGCATCCACAACTCTCTGTCAAGAGTGGTCATAAAATTCTTGACCTTAAAGGGAATTACGCCGAAGTAATGATCGTCAAGCTCCTGTCCCTTGGGAGCGGGCGCGCCAAAAAGAGTCTTGCCCGTTATCTTAAGGTCCTCGCGGAGATGGTATACGTCCTCGTCAACGAGAAAATACTCCTGCTCGCCGCCGACCATAGGTATAACTCTGTGGGGAGACAAACCGAAATGCTTAAGTAAACGCTTTGCCTGCAGATCAAGTGCCTGCATAGAACGTAGAAGCGGAGTCTTTCTGTCAAGACATTCGCCGCCGTAAGAGCAGAATGCGGAAGGAATATACAACGTATCGTTTTTAACGAATGCATCGGAGGTGGGGTCCCAAGCAGTACAGCCGCGGGCTTCAAAGGTAGCGCGAAGACCGCCGGAAGGGAAAGAGGATGCATCGGGTTCACTTGTAATAAGGTCTTTACCCGAAAAATCAACTATAATTCTGCCGGTACCCTTTTCCAGAGAGAAAAAGGAATCGTGTTTTTCAGCAGTGATCCCCGTCATCGGCTGGAACCAATGGGTATAATGAGTAGCGCCCTTTTCGATAGCCCACTCCTTCATTGCCGCCGCAATGACGTTTGCCAGAGAGATATCCAGACTTCTGCCGTTTTCTATGGTTTCCTGCAGGCTGGCATAAGCTTCGGGAGGAAGCATCTTCTTTCTGACTGTATCGTTAAATACCATTGTGCCGAAATATTCGGTGATCTTGTTCATAGGGAAAACTCCTTATTTATGGTAAAGCTTTTTTGTCTGATAAACGGGCTCGCAGGTAAGATTTATTCCAAGCTTTTTAAGCAAGCCCTCGTCTACCTGAGAAAGTATTACGGAAGAATGCATTTCGGAGTTGCGTAGCTTTGACAGCATATCCAAAGCTTTTTTTGCGTTTTCGTCCGTAACTGCGCATATTGAAAGAGCTATAAGTACCTCGTCCGTATGGAGACGGGGATTTCGGTTACCGAGATGTCCTACCTTGAGCTCTGCAATAGGCTCGATTATTTCCCGGGAAATAAGCAGCAGATCATCGTCAAGTCCCGCAAGATATTTAAGTGCATTAAGCAGCATTGCGCTGGATGCACCGAGAAGATCTGAGGTTTTGCCGGTGAGTATCTTTCCGTCAGGCAGTTCGATAGCCGCCGCAGGCATTCCTGTGGATTCCGCCTTTGCTCTTGCAGAAACAACGACCTTACGGTCACTTACGTGGAGGTCACATCGGTTCATTATAAGCTCGTTCTTATATGCGGTTTCGTTATCGCTTGCAGACTTCTTTTGCTGGCACATAGCCGCAAAGTAACGGCGTATAACCTCCTGACGGGAGGCTTCGCGTACCGCATCGTCATCTATAATGCAGTACCCTGCCATATTTACGCCCATATCGGTAGGAGATTTATAAGGACATTCACCGTAAATCTTTGTAAAGATAGCTTCAAGTACGGGAAAGATCTCTACGTCGCGGTTATAGTTGACGCAGGTCTTGCCGTATGCTTCAAGATGGAAGGGATCGATCATATTCACGTCGTCAAGATCGGAGGTAGCCGCCTCGTATGCGATATTGACGGGATGGCGCAAGGGCAAATTCCATACGGGGAAGGTTTCAAACTTGGCGTATCCCGCCTTGACACCGTGACGGTGATCGTGATAAAGCTGAGAAAGGCAGGTCGCCATCTTACCGCTTCCCGGACCGGGTGCGGTAACTACCACCAGTGAACGGGTAGTTTCTATATATTCGTTTCGTCCGTAGCCCTCGTCGCTTACTATAAGCGCCGTGTTGGAAGGATATCCCTCTATGCGGTAATGACGGTAGGTCTTTATTCCGAGCCGCTCCAGGCGCTTTTCAAAAGCAACCACAGAGGGCTTTAAGGAATACTGTGAGAATATAACACTGCCCACGTACAGACCGCAAAGACGGAATGCATCTATAAGGCGGAGAACCTCGGCATCGTAAGTGATGCCAAGATCGCCACGAACCTTGTTTTTTTCGATATCATCGGCAGAAATGACTATAACTATCTCGGCTTCATCCTTTAAAGAGAGAAGCATCTGAAGCTTACTGTCAGGCTGGAAGCCGGGCAGTACGCGGGAAGCGTGATAATCATCAAAAAGCTTGCCGCCGAATTCAAGATAGAGCTTTCCGCCAAAATGGTTTATTCTGTCGCGAATCTGCTGAGATTGAAGAGCTATATACTTTTCGTTATCAAATCCGACTTTGAACATTTTAACACCTGCGTTTATTCACACACGATATACTGTTCTCTGCCTGCACCGACAGAAACGTAACCGATACGGCAACCGGAGAGACGCTCCATTTCGCGAACGTAATTCTGAGCGGCAACGGGCAGCTCTTCAAACTTGCGGCATTCGCTTATGTCGCAGCCCCAGCCTTCATAATATTCGTAAACGGGTTCTGCAATATCAAGTGCTTTTCCTACGGGGAAATCGTTCACTATTTCGCCGTTAACCTTGTAAGCAACGCAAACGGGGATTTTATCAAAGCAGGAAAGTACGTCGAGCTTGGTGAGAGCGAGAACGTCCGCGCCCTGCATTCTTACACCGTAACGGGACGCAACAGCGTCAAAGCCGCCAACTCTTCTGGGTCTGCCTGTTGCAGCGCCGTATTCGCCGCCTGCTTCACGGAGCTTCTCTGCTTCCTCGCCGAACATTTCACAGGTAAAGGGGCCTTCACCTACGCAGGAGGAGTACGCCTTCATTATACCGATAACGCAATCCAGCTTTAAGCCGGGAACGCCTGCACCTACGGGAGCGTAGCCTGCGATGGTATTGGAGGAGGAGGTATAAGGATATATACCGAAATCTATATCACGGAGAGCACCGAGCTGTGCTTCAAACATGATCTTCTTGCCTTCAAGATTAGCATTGTGGAGATAAAGACCGGTATCGCAAATATAATCAATGAGAGGTGTGCCGTAGGTCTTGAGATAGTTGATAATATCGTCAGCGGTGACGGGAGCATCGCCGTAGCCGGAGGCAACGGTAAGGTTTTTCCATTCAGCGATGGATTCTGCCTTTCCACGGAGACCCTCGATATCCTTGAGATCGCCGATACGGAAGGCTTTTTTATAATACTTATCAGCGTAAACGGGAGCTATACCGCGGCGGGTGGAGCCGAACTTCTTGTCTGCAAGGCGCTCTTCCTCAAGACAGTCCATTCTTACGTGATAAGGCATACAGATAACTGCACGGTCGCTTATCTTAAGGTTGGCGGGAGTTATTTCTATACCGCCCTCACGGAGACGTCCGATCTCTTCGCAAAGATGCTTGAGATCGATAACCATACCGTTACCCATAACGTTTACTGTTGTTGTGCGGAGAATACCGGAGGGCAGAAGATTAAGGATAAATTTACCTCTTTCGTTAACAACGGTATGTCCCGCGTTGTTGCCGCCCTGATAGCGAACAACTATATCGTAGTCTGCGCTGAGCAGGTCTACCATTCTTCCCTTTCCTTCGTCTCCCCAGTTGATACCGGCAATTGCTGTAAGCATACTAACACCTCTATAATTCATCTTTAATTATTTACAAACGCACGTTGGTGTAAACATATCACCACAATTTTAAACTATAACACAAAAATCAAACTTTTTCAACATATTATTTGACTTATTTTAATATTTGTTTATAATTATATTAAAATAATTTATTAAAATAATTCAAAGAGGTATTCTATGAAACACTCCGAAAAGGCTGTTGAGCTGTTTATGAAAGGCGCTAACTGTTCCCAATCAGTTTTTGCGGCGTTCAGTGACGTTACGGGAATAGAAGAAAAGGCGGCGTTAAGGCTGTCTTCATCCTTCGGCGGCGGAATTTCAAGATTGAGAGAGACTTGCGGTGCTTGTCTTGGAATGTGTCTTGCGGCGGGGGCTGTTTTCGGATACGATAATATCGAAAGCCACGAAGCAAAAAAAGAACACTACGCAAAAATACAAGGTCTTGTTAAAGAATTTGTGAATAAAAACGGAAGCTACACCTGCAGAGTTATTCTCGGTGAGACAGAAAACGAAAATACACTCGTCCCCGAGGAGCGCACTGCAGAATACTACGGTAAACGCCGTTGCTGTATTGAATGCATCAGAAGCGCCGCGGAAATACTTGACAAATACATCGAGGAAAACACTTGATCAGAGCTTTGTGAAAACGTCAAGCATATGGTTAGTAACACCAACCATATCTTCCCTTTCGCAAACTGAAAGATGATATTTCATATATATTCCAAAGACTTCATCGTCCATATTATCGACAGTTTCGGTAATAAGGCGCGTCAGCATATCCGTGCCGACGTAATGAAGTCTTTTTACGTTAAAGTGCTTCATCAATTCGTCCACTTCTTCTTTACGGTGCATCTGAAAAACCTCTGCGGGCGTTGAAAAGAGCTTGAAGTTCTGAGGATCGATCATTCCCCTTTCCATTTCTTGCTTTACCATTTCCCTTTTAAAGCAGTACTGATACATCGTCATATCGTTATTGCAGTACGCTACGAAAATTTTGCCGCCGGATTTGGTGACGCGTAGCGCTTCGGAAATTGCCTGCAGCTGTTCTTCAACCGTATAAAGATGGTACATCGGTCCCAGTAAAAGAGTTATATCGTAGGTATTGTCTCCGAAGTATGAAAGATCAAGGGCGTTTCCCTGACGAACTGTTACCTTTTCTTCCAAAGAGGTATTTTCTTTGAAGATCTCAATATTGTGTTCGACGAGCTCTACCGCATCCACATTATATCCCTTACGCGCAAAATAATGGGAATATCTGCCCGTAGCGGCGCCGATCTCAATTATACGAGCACTCGAAAACAGATATTTCTCTACGTAATGGACTGTGGTGAGAAATTCAACCTGACCATGACGGCTTTCAAGACGTGAATTTTCATCGTGGGTAGCATAGTAATTTGTTAATGATTCAAAGGTGTTCATTTTTTCATCTCCTTTTAAAAAAAACAGCGGTGTAAGCCAAAACAGAGCTTACACCGCTTTATACGTTTATAGAATAAAAAAGTATTATCCTAAAAATGAGTATAGAGGTATAAGCACGGTGGGAAGCCAACGATAGGCAGCCGCAACGCGCTGAGAGAAATTATTAACTGTAAACATACAAATGCTTGCAGGCATAATTTTAACCTCGGTAAATTTTTGTTGAGTATATCACATAAAAAGCGTGATGTCAATAGTTATCTTTCGGTGAGAGGAACGTATTTTTCCTCGGAACAGATGGTACGGTATGCGGGTCGGATTATCTTACTTGCGTTGATAAGCTCCTCCATACGGTGAGCCGACCATCCTGCCATGCGGGAAATAGCGAAAATAGGAATATACAGCTCCTTGGGAAGTCCGAGCATACTGTAGGCAAGACCGCTGTAAAAGTCCACGTTTGTTACCACGCCCTTGTAAATACGGCGTTTTTGTGAAATAAGGTCGATGGCGTGCTTTTCCACGTTGCGGTAAAGCTTGAAATCCTTCATTCTACCCTTTTCCTTGGCAAGAGATTCCACGCAGGAGCGGAATACCTCTGCGCGGGGGTCTGCCTTGGAATATACCGCGTGACCTACACCGTAGATAAGTCCGGTATTATCAAATGCTTGCTTATCCAGCATTTTAGAAAGGTATGCGCGAACTTCCTCTTCGTCGGACCAATTATGAACGTTATGTCGGATGTTATCGAACATTTCCATAACCTTTAAGCTTGCACCGCCGTGCTTGGGACCTTTAAGTGAGCAGAGCGAAGCCGCCATTGCAGAATAAGTATCCGTGCCCGTAGAGGTAACTACGCGGTTTGTAAAGGTGGAGTTATTACCGCCGCCGTGCTCTGCGTGAAGGACCAAGGCAGTATCAAGCACCTGCGCTTCGAGAGGCGTATACTGCTGATCGTTACGGAGCAAAGCGAGAATATCCTCGGCGATGGAACGGTGAGGATCGGTTATATGGATAACAAGACTCTTTCCTTTTTTCTTGTAGTTATAGGAATGATAAGAATAAACTGCAAGCTGAGGGAATACGGAGATGAGCTGGAGGCACTGTCGCATTACGTTGTTGACAGAAACATCCTCCTGATTTTTATCATAGGAATAAAGAGTAAGAATCTCTCTCGCCAATGCGTTCATAATATCCGCAGTGGGAGCTTTAAGAACGACGTCACGTACAAAGTTACGGGGAAGCACACGGTATTCGCCCAGAAGCTGTTTGAAATCCGAAAGCTGCTGTACGGTGGGCTGTTTTCCCATTAACAAAAGGTATATTACCTCTTCGAAACCAAAGCGGTTTTCCTGCTTGAAGCCGCTTACCATTTCCTTGATATCAATACCTCGGTAGAGAAGCTGTCCTTCATGTCTTACGTCGGAAATTCCGGTGAGACCCGTTAAAACGCCTACGCCGTTTATATCGCGAAGTCCGCGCTTAACGTCGTATTTTTCATACAGCGACAAGTCGGTGGTGGTGTTTTCTATGCACAAACTTGTGTATTCATTGAGCATTGAATTGATTTCATTGTTATGAAACATGGGCATTAATCCTTTCTTTTGAATTTATAAACGAGAAGAACGGTAAGTATTACGCAAGCTACCGCCAAAAGTGCAATAACGACGTATACTACCGGAAAGCTGTCTGCGGGTGTAAAATAAATTGCAGCGGATTCGGTTGCCACCATAACGTTAGCTTTTCCTGTTTGAAGTGTTACTTCAAAGGTATCCTTTTCCTCATCAAAATAATTATAATCATCGTGCAAGGGAGAATAGGTGGTCTGTGACATTTTTCCTTCGGTACCAAAGGTAACAAGGCGTATATATCCCTCTCCGTCAAGCGTTGAGCCATTAGCAACGTGATTGGGAGCATCTCCCGTTTCGGCGTACTGATAATCTGACAATATCTCCCAAAGGTATCTGCCGTTGCCGAGGTCACGCTGTACTCTGCATGCGCCGTGAACGTGACCGCAAAGAACTGCGGCAACGTTTTCGTTGGGTTTAATAATATATTCCATTATTTCGTGGGCACGTGAATGGTTGTAGGTATCGGGCGCCTGAGGGTTATATACGTAATCGCCTGTAACGTCGAGATATGAATGAACGCAAATTATAACCGTTCTTTGGGGATACGCTTTACAAACTGCGTTTGCCCAGGCAACGGTACGCTCCGAATCCTCGGCACCGTTGCTGAGGTACATAAACAGATAATCCGTGCCTGCAATGGTCAAAAGATCGTAATGGCAGGTGTTTTTATCAAGGCTTCCGCCGTACCAAAGGTTTTGGTTAAAGCGTCCCGCGCCGAAATAACGGTTAAAGTATGTAAAATCTGCAGGGGTGTTGTTTGTATCGTGATTGCCCGCAAGGACACCGTTGGGCATACCTGCGTTATCAAGGATTTCGTGCACCTTATCGGCAAACTTCCATTCGGATGCGGCTTTTTCTGCGGGAGAATAGGTGTCGACGATATCACCGGTATGTATAAGATAGCCTGCGTTATTCTCTTTATAAAGGTCTACGCTGTAATTGAGAATAAGCTCGTAAACAGAATTAAGATCCTCAAAATTGGAGTAATACTGAGTATCAGTCACCCAAACCACGGTATCGGAACGTGAAACGTATATATTGGGCTTAACGGAAATCTTTACTTCACCGTCGGAAATAAAACGCTTTTCATTGACGGAAAAAGTCGTTTTTACGTCCTTTTCGGCAACACCTATTTCAACGTAGCAGCTTGCATCGTAATCATAGACGGAAACGGAAACGGAGCCGTTTTCGGTAGTGGTGCCGAGGTATTCAAAAACAAAGCCATCGGCTTTTCCGATATTATAAACATATTCGGCAGAGTTACCGCTTAAAACAGGTGTGACAGTCTGCTTTTCAAGACTTTCGTCAACGGACTCTCCGTTTTTACACATTCTGAATTCGGTACATACGGTTGATGTATTTCCGTATGCGTCGGTTGCGGTGACGGTAAGCAGTTTTTTCCCGAAGGATACCCATTCAAGTGAAGCGCCGGAACGGTAAAACTCTCCGTCAATATCCGCTTTAATGCTTGCTTTTCCCGAAGGATCTTGTGCAGAGAACTCGATAACGCTGTCCTTGAACAAAGACGTACCGAAGGCAAGGTCGAGAGATATAACGGGGCCCGTATTATCGGTGAAAAACGTTATATCCTTTTTTCCGCCATCATAAGTAACGGAGAGAGTATGCTCGCCGTCAGAAAGCACGGCAGTGTCAAACAGTGCAACGGAGCCTGCGCCGTCACGTATTTCATTTAAAAGATCCTTGAAAACAAAGGCGGCGTATATTGGGGTATCGGGGGTACTGCCGCCCAGATTGG
>JAGAKP010000052.1 GCA_017625615.1 Clostridia bacterium | reverse complement strand
GCATTGGATACTTGCTACCCATAAATGGGTTCAGGGACGTTTCATTGCCTCCCTCCGGGAGGGAGGTGGATTTTTGCGAAGCAAAAAGACGGAAGGAGCACGCGATGAATGGAATTATAGAGCGTTGCCCTTCTCATTAGGGCGGTTCTGTAAATATCTTCTTTCGGACGTTTCTCGCCCGATGGCTCCTTCAGTCACCTTCGGTGACAGCTCCCTCCCTGAGGGAGCCGCTGGCACGAACTACCGTTAAACTGCAATATTCACTTGCGTCATTTCTGCTCATCGGTTAACCTTTTTTGAACAACGCGACTATCGCGTGGTTTTCGGATACAAAAAAGCACGGTGCATACGCACCGTGCTTTATATTTTTTCTTACTCGCCAAATGGATTGAAACCGGGGAATGCGAACGATCCGAGATTAAAGTTAAGACCGGAGCTTGTAATAACGTCTTCGTTTTCAAACACAACTACCGTAAGAGTAGGTATTTCAAATTTCTCCATTACTTTAGCTCCTTTCTTACTGATAATTTGCGTCCCAGACACGGCACTTATAGAAGCGTCCCTGATCAGAATGGATCTGATATGCTTCGCCGTTTGCGGTAACGTAGGTGATATACGTGGTATTCCAACCGCCGCCTTTGCCGTTATCATCGCCGCCGTCGTAGAACATATAGATGAAATCTCCGTTTTCGAAGGTTCCTGTGCCCTTTACGCTGTTTTTGGTAATAAGTTCTTCGAAGGTCTTTGTTACCTTGTTATATATGTATACGTGCTTCCAAGCAGAAACGATAAGGCAATCGCTGTTTTCGTATACCGGCTGGAGATCGTGTCCGTGATCGTCGGGCATCTCTGCGCTGAGATCGTCATTCTTTTTAACGGATACAGAGCAGTCAGCTTCAATGGTTACGTTATACGCCCAAAGATGTGTGCGTCCGAGCGTCCAAATAACCTCGTATTCGGGATCCCAAAGAACACCGTGTGCGTCGCCAAGCTCAATTACCGCATCATATTCCGCAGGATCTTCATCGTTTACGTTAAAGAAGTATACAAGACTTCCGGGTGCAGCGCCTGCTACCGCAATTACGCCGTTAGGAAGAAGCTCGATACTGTGTGAGTTTGTAGGTGCATTGGTCGTGCTCCAAATGATCTGCTTTGTATCAAACGACACCATTTCGGCTTTTGTTCCGTCTGCAATAAGCACTACATCGCCGTAGGGAGCAAAACTGCGGAGCTTGAAGCCGCTGATATTACCGCAGGTCGTTCTATACTTCCATATTGGAGTATTCATATTACCCGTAGCGATATCGTATACCTCTACCTGCTTCGTAGTCTGGTTAGCCATACCGACAAGTACCATTTTTTCCTCCTTTGACACCTCGTTCAGGTCGTAGAGCGATTTGAGCAGGTCTATCTTAGCGGGTGACAGCTCACCGACGTTATTTTCATCAAGAGCTATCTTGAGATACGAATAGAGCGACACTTCATATGTTTCCTCTGTCTTGCCATTGTTAACGGCTATCGCATCAGCTATGTGATACTCTCCCGCCTTAGGCGTAACGTCAAAGTAATAAATATTAGTGCCCTCAACGTTTATAAGCGCCTGTTCAACTCCGTTCAGGTAGACCTTTGAGTTATTATCAATTATAAAGTGATGGCGCAGATACATTTTGCCGCTATTGTCGAAATGAATATTGAAAAGCTTATATTCAGCGCCTTCAATAACGCTGCCGTTAACTACGTAATTATCAAGCTCTCCGTCCTGAGGACCGACAACTGTAACGCCGTTATTACCACCCTTGAACGCATTTTCAAATGCGTCATTCTTGTTGCTTTCAGCGGCATCAATTTTAGAATTATCGTATCCGCACTTATCACATATATCGTCAGTACCGTAGATGCACTTCTCTTCCGCTATATCGGTTGCGTCGCAGCAGATGCGGTTATATCTGTGAGTACCTTTGCCGGTGTTAACGTACGTACCGTCTTTATCGGAATGGTTGCTCGGGTCCTTCGGTGCGATAATCTTATTACAGATAGAACATAAGGACGCCTTATTACAGGTTGCGGCATTAGCGTCATCATGCTTACATTCATAATCACAAATTCCGCACGCTCCGTCCTCCCAGCTATGAGCTTCACGACCGAATTCGGATCCGCAGTTATTTGCACAGATCTTCCAATGCTCGGTCGCACTCTGCGAAAATACCTCAGGATCTTTATGTGAAGTCGTTGCGGGATCAACTACCGTTTCAAGCTTACTTGAAGCCGCTGCGTCTGCAAACGTATTTCCGCAGTAGCAAGCGTAATGCTCAATTATTCCGTCAGAGCATGAAGGGATCACTGCACTTACCTTCTTGACTGTATAAGCGGAACAGACGTGATCAAGCTCTGTGATAACGATCTTAGCTACTCCGTCGCAAGAATCGTTTGTCGATCCTTCAGTCGGAAGCTTAAGTATATACACCTCTTCGCCCTTTTTCAAGGAAACGGTATGAGAAATCTTCGTTACGTACTTGTTTCCTTTTCCTTCATTGCTTTCGCTGACAAGCACGTTTCCATTTTGATCCATAATTATACTGTCGTGGAAGTTCTTGTTTTCCGACCAGGTCGTTCCCAGTTCGGCATACAGATAGAACGTACCGTCGTTTGGCGCCTTGAATACGAGAGCAGAACCTGTATCGGTGGTCTTTTG
Source organism: Clostridia bacterium (assembly GCA_017625615.1). Lineage (GTDB taxonomy): Bacteria > Bacillota > Clostridia > Oscillospirales > CAG-382 > SFLA01. The sequence continues at coordinate 2,767 of JAGAKP010000052.1, read as the reverse complement.
AGCACCGCCCACGTGAACGATCTCACCATCGTTTGAAATACACCAAAGCATATTGTAGCCTTTTGGTGCTCCGCCAAAGTTACTGTTGTAGATATTTGAAGAGATGTTATCGTATGCCACCCACGCCGAATAGTCGGGAGCGTTTTCCCACTTGGCAACGTCATAGAACTCTTTTGTGACCTTATTGTATCCTTTAAGAGTTACGTTACCGAGCTTATCGGTGTATTTTCCGATCTCAAATTTAGGGGTAAGATCGACCTCCGCCTTGTAATTTGAGTCATTTACATCTGCAGCCATCTTTACAACAAGACTGTCGATAAATGCGTTACAATATCCGACGTTCCAGTCCTCACTCCAAGAAAACTTATAAACGCTCGTCCATCCCGCAACGAAGATAAGTTCCTCACCCTCTTTAAGCGTTACTCTGCCGTTAAGCGTACCGGTTTTAGCTTCGGGATCAGCTCTAAACGTTGTCAAAACAACGCCGTCCTTTACGACCGACCATTCAACGGTAGTGTCGCTGATAGGATTACCGTTATCATTTGCGGCAGTAACAAAGGTTTCCTGTCTTACAACTTCGTTAAACTCGTAAACGCCCTCTTTAGGTGCGGTGAAAACGATAGCCGCGGCGGCTTGGCAGGGATTTACTCTGACGCCCGCTTTGCTTGCGTCATACTTGTTTATAAGCTCACCGTCTCCCTGAATATCTGCCATGTACCACCAGGTGCCTTTACTTTCGGTGCCACCCGTGCGATTCGATTTTGAAGTAACCAAGACGGTATTATAGTCAATTTGCGTTTCGTTTTTATATGCGTATCCACGGAGTCTGAAATTGCCGTTAATAGGCCATCCTTTACTGTCCTTTGTAATATTGTCGCCCCACTTAAAATCCAAAGGCAACGCCCATTCGGTAGCTTCTTCGCCGTCAAGAGCGTGAATGTGAACGAGCGGCTTCGAAATTATGAAAGTAGATGCGACCATCAAACACGCCAAGAGTAATGAGAGTACGCGCTTTTTCATAAAAATTCCCTCCTATTATTTTTAGGTATACGCTGTGTTTTATGAAATGTTCCGCTTATCGTCAAAGGAACGGCATATTCTCTGACGATTTTTTCAAACCTCGGGATAAACTATGTTTATCGGAGTTCCCTTTTCGGCGGACTCGACGGTCGCGCAGCAAACGGAAATAGTGTATGCACCCTCGGAAGAGCTTACGCGGGTATCCTTGTCCTCAATAATAGCAGAAACAAATTCTTCGATCTCTGCCTTAGTATTATGATTGTCGATATAGACCTCAAGCTGCTGAGGATTTGTAAAATCTTCACCCTCAAAAAGAGTAAGCGTAGGGGACGTATTATCACAGATGATTGTACCCTTCGTACCGTAGAAGACCGATCTCATCGTGTAGTTTCTCTTACAGCCGATAGAAACAAAAACCTTGCCCATTACGTTATTCGGGAACTTGTAGATTGCGATCGTCGCATCGTTTACAGGCCAATCTGTGAGGCACTTATGCGTTGCGTAAGCGTAAACCTCGGTAGGATTTCCCGCGATCCAGCGGAGAAGGTCTACCGCGTGGCATCCGCCGCCGATAAAGCCCTCACGCTCGGGGCAAACACGCCAGCCGTTATATCCCGGCTTTTTGCTGTAATCGTGTGCGTACTCACTTTCAACGAAGTAAAGCTCTCCAATTCTACCCGAGTCAATAAGCTGCTTTGCCATAACGAAAGCATCCGTGTATCTGCATACTTGACCTATCATAAGTCGTCTGCCCGTTTCCTTTTCAACGCGGCGCATTTCGGTACATTCCTCAACAGTAAGCGCCATCGGCTTTTCGCAAAGAACGTCCTTTCCTGCACGAAGGAATGCGACCGTCATTTCAAGGTGACACATATCAGGAGTGACAATTACCGCTATATCAATATTAGGGTCATCCACAAGAATACGGTAGTCTGTAACCGCTATCGGAACGTTAAACTTTTCCTTTGCTTCTTCTAGACGGCCGTCGGTCGCGGTGTCGCAAATGGCGTAAAGGGTTGCGCCCTCCATCTGCGAAACTCCTGTCATATGGATCCTTCCCATGATTCTGCTGCAACCGATTACTGCAACATTCAAATTGTTTTTTGCCATAACTATTGCTCCTTTCGGGATTTTATGTTATAATGATAGCAAATATCGGAAAATCATACAACGGAAATTTGTTTGTTATTTTCGTCAATTTGTTTGATTGAGGTTTTTATGCGTTCACTTAGAATAAAAAGCGACGAGCCCATTGTGCTCTACTGCGAAAAAGAAACCGACCTCCCGCCCGGTGCAACATTCGGTCCCATTGTAAGAACGGTCTACATTTTTGAGACCTGTATCAAGGGCAGCGGCTCGGTTATCATAAACGGCAAGGAATTCCCGGTAAAGGCGGGCGACTGTTACATACTTCTTCCGGGCGATACGGTTATTCACACGGCAGACACCGTTAACCCTCGTCAAGGTATCTGGTGCGCGGTCGGCGGAATCGCGGTAGGAAGATACTTAAAAAAAGCGGGGATAACGTCAAGCACCCCCTTCGCCTCTCCCGAAGCGTTTAATGAATTATATTCCTGCCTTGAAAGAATGCTTGAAAGCTGGGACTCTCAGGAATCGGGCAGAGGTCTTAAAATGACAGGATATATCTACGAATTTCTTAGTATTCTTTTCAAAAACAAAAGAATGCAGGCGTCAGGTGACGAGTGGATCGACAAGGCGCTCGGAATTATAGAGTCAAGATACAGCG
>JAGAKP010000051.1 GCA_017625615.1 Clostridia bacterium | reverse complement strand
TTGCCGCGGCTTATTGAGGGTATACGGAAAGCGGGCTACGAGTTCGGCAATCTTGACCAGCTTTATTCTTCCCAGTACGGAGAGCCCACCGGCTCCTTTATACGGGGAAACCCACTTGCGGACAAGTGCATAGCTCTCACCTTTGATGACGGCCCCCACCCCGAATACACCCCCGAAATACTTGATATTTTGGAGGAATACGGTGTGAAAGCCACCTTTTTCGTGGTGGGCGAAAACGCTTCCCAACATCCCGACCTTGTGCGCCGCGCCATAGAAGCGGGACACGAGATCGGAAACCATACCTGGTCCCACAAGGGAATGAAATCTCTTTCCGAAAAGCAGATATCCGACGAGATCACCAAAACCCACGATTTTTTAAAAAGCACCTTTGATTATTCTCCCGTGCTGTTCCGTCCGCCCGGTGGCGGTGAATACGGCAACGCCTTGAAAAAGACCGAGGAAATGGGATATAAATACGTGCTTTGGTCCTGGCATACCGACCCCAAGGACTGGAAAAGCCCCTCGGCGGAAAGTATTACCAAGGCGGTGCTGGGCACCGTGGAGGGGGGAGATATAGTCCTGCTCCACGATTACGTCAGCGGAGTAAGCTCTACTCCTGCGGCGCTTCGTCAGATAATACCGTCGCTGCTTGAGCAGGGATATTCCTTCGTGACCGTATCCGAGCTTCTTTCACAGCCGAGTAAATTACCCACGCGGCAAGAGCAATAACGGAAATTACGTTCAGCACGAAGGATACGTGCTGTATCGCCGTGCCCGAATAGGTAACGTGTATGGTGCCGTCCGCCTTAATATCCTTAAGGTAAAGACGAACCACGTTATCGTCGCCGTAAAAGACCTCCATTGGCGTCACGTTTCCGTCAACGTCCGTAAAGGTGGCTGTGTAGCCCTTGTAGTTTATTAAAGGAAGATCCATATACGTGCCTGTTTTGTGGTTATACTTTACGGGCACGTATATATCGCCGTTTTTCTCTTGGGTAAATTTAAGGTTGTCACCGTCAGTGCGTATGACGTTGCCGCGGTAGAGAAGCTGTTGACGGCTCGTTCCGCTGGGCAGATATTCGCCGGTGCCGATATTGTAGCCGATATTGTTGCCCTTGTAGTAAATAACCTCTTGGTTGTTCTTTTCGTAATCGGCGTATATCTTATATCGGGGCACGAATACGCTTCCGAATGCGCATATTCCCACCACGCACACAAGGCAGGTGTATACCGCAACGTCCTGCTTTTCAATTCTGCGGCAGTAATCGGTGGCGGCAAGGGCAAGAAAGAGGGTGGCAAAGAGCATTATTCGCCAAGGGAACTGCATGGTGCCCAGCAGACTCTGGAAAAATTCCTTTTCCCAGGGAAACATACCGCTTATCATAAACAGGCAGACGTTGGAAACTATGAGGAATGCGTCGCCCATACAGAATTTCTGTTTTCTCAAAACGAAGAGTCTGAACACCACGAGTATGAGAGGCAGATATCCGATACCGTTGGGTATCCAGAAATCTCTGCTTTCCCCGAGGTTAAAGAGTGAGAAAAGCTGACGGAGCGTCATCGACCTTTGCTCCATAGTGCCGAAGATGGTGGCGCTTGAGCCGTCGGTGGAAAGGAACTTTGTGTCCGCAAGCTGCTCCACCATAGGCAGGAGGAAGGATGCGGATATAAGGACGAAGACGACGGCACAACCTGCTATTGCCGCTATCTTTACGGGCTTTTTATATATTTTTGCGGAGTGGAGCAATGCGTAGACCAGCAGAAAGAAGGCCGTCATAACGCTGGTTATAAGATGGCTCAAAAGCACCGCCGCAAGTCCTATGGGCAAAAAGTACCAATGCTTGCCCTCGTCGTTGAGTATGCTGTGCAGTCCGAGAAAGGCGAGGGGAACGAATATAAAGGCCTGCATCTCACCTACGGCGGCGCGGGTAAATACGTCTACCGCAAAATAGGAGGACACCGCGTAGGTAAAGGCAAAGCAAACTCCCGCCGCCTTGGTGCCGAATATTTTTTTACCGCAGTAATATGCAACCAGCACGCAGGCGCAAACACATATTATCATAAACGCCTTGTAGGCAAGAGGCATACTTACACCGCAAAGTATAAGCAGTGCGGGGATTATAAGAAACAGATCTCCGTAAAACATGGGAGAAGCGTATCCGTAGCCCTCGTAAACGAAATAATAAAGCCGCGCGGGGATGTTGCCCGCTTCAATCTCCTGCGCAAGGGCTTCCATACGGGTCATATGGAAATACACGTCGTGGCCGAGGAAGGTCTGCACACCGCAAAGGGGGATCACCACTCCGAGGAGCAAAAACAGACATATTAAAATAATTATATAATGGGACGTAACGAAGCTTTTCAGTTTTGCCATTTTCTTTTCCTTTTTTATATCACGGGACGTGTGCTTCCGCAGGCAAGAAGCCCCGTTTTACCGCACAGTCTTTTGGCTTGGTTTTTATCGTAATTATGGGCAAGCACACCGGCAAACATTTTTCTGCCTTGGGGCGTTATTATTATGCCCACGTCGTTGTAAACGTCGGCAAGGTCGCCGCACTTAAGATAAAGGGTGGTGCTTCCGAAAATATATCTGCCGATACGCTCGGTGCATTTTTGCTTTTTCAGTATCTCCATCATTTCGGGGAAGCGGGAAAGCCTTTCCATAACGGTGTAACAGTCCTTAAGTGAGGTATAGTTGTCCCTGCCCTCCTCGCGGGCTTTAAAATCCATCATTTTTCTGCCCAGCACGGTGCTTTCGCAGCCGATCTCCTTTATGTGGGCGTTTATTTCCTCCATTCCCGCCTGCTTTATAAGCAGATTGGTGGCGGTATTGTCGGAGGAGGCGATCATAAGCGTAAGGGCTTCCTTAAGGGAAACCTCTTTCAGCTTAAGCTCGCTTATAATGCTTGTGCCTACCATATCCTTGCGGGTGACGGGTAAGATAATATCCTCTTTTCCTTGGTAATAGGAAAGTATAAAAAGCTTTATAACGCTTGCCGAGGGAAAGATAACGTCCGTATTGTGGGAAACAAGAATTTCCCCCGTTTCCATATCTTTTACAAAAACGCTGTTTTGCGAACAAAGGTACTGTTCTATCACGGTTTTTTGTCCCCCTTTTTTAAAAAAACATACTTTTCCCATTATCTATACTATTATATCATTTTTGCCAAATAAATCAACATAAAATTTTGTATTTTGCCCGTCTCTTTCTTCCTTTTCCGCTTTTCCTTTTTCGTATAATCAAACCACTAAACGTAAAGGGAAAAAGAAAAATGAAAAAATACCTTCGCTCTGAATATTTGTGCTCCTTTCTTGTCGGTCTTCTTGCGGGCGCGTCCCCGCTTTACGGGGGAGTGTACCCCTTCGGCGTTGCGCTCCTCTGCGGTTACGGCGGTAATATTTACGCCTGCGGGCTTGGAGCATTGGTTTCCGCCTTTCTGTTCGGGGAATACCGCCTCGTCACCGCCGTGGCAATACTGTATACCGCCGCAATACGCATCCTTTTTTCTTCCCGCAAGCACAGGTGGTGGCGTGCGTTGCTCCTTTCGGCGGCGTATTCGGCTTTACTGGGTGTAACCATGCTTTCCCGCGGGTACTTTACGGCGGACAAGCTGGTGGCAACCCTCTGTATAATGCTTATTCCCCCCGTCTTTGCTTTAATCATATTTTTCTCCCGCGCAAACCGATTTTTTGAAGGGGTGTATATTCTTGCGTTGGGCTTGGTCCTTGCCCGCGCCTTTTCGGGCTATTCTCTGTACGGCGTGCCCTTGTCCGTGGCGGCGGCAACGTTTATTACCGCATACGTGGGCAAGGAAAAGGGCTTCCCCCTTTCGGGCGCGGCGGGCTTTTTGCTTGGCACGGCGGGCGGAATATCCGCCATTCCCGTTACGGGCATATTCGGGCTCGTCCACGGGCTGTTCGCATACGATTCTCCCGTGTTCGCCCTCATTCTGGGCTTTATGCTTTCCGTCACCGCGGGGGCGTACGTACTTTCCTTCGTGGGTGTTTTTCCCATTGCCGCAGCCGTGTTGGCGGGTGCGTTGCTGTTTTTGCCCTTTATAGGCAAAAAGAAAGCCAAAAAGCAAGAAAACACACCCGTTTTCCAGGGGGAAACACGGCTTTCTTCTCTCGCGGCGGGCTTTTCCTCCCTTTCGGGGCTCTTTTTCACCATGTCGGATACCGCCCTTTCCCCGCCTCGGGACGTAATCTACCGCGCGGTAAACGACAAGCTGAATTCGGTGTGCGATTCCTGCGGGGGATGCGCTATAGATAAAGGCGATATTTCCGATCTTCTCACCACCGCCGTCTGCGATAAAAAAAGCCTTCTCCCCGCAGACCTGCCCGTGTCGCTTCGTAAAAAATGCCCGTACCATCAGGATATTGCCCGTATCCCCGAAGAATGTGTAAACGAAAATATTTCGGATATAAACAAGACCTATTCGGATTTTGCCGACCAATATAAATGCTTTTCAAATATGCTTGCCGCCTCCGCACGCAAGGCAGAGGAGGAGCAGACCGAGGACGACACCCTCGTCCCAAAGGTGGAAAAGGCGCTGGAGGATAACGGCATCTACTTTGAAAAGGTGCGCGTTACGGGCGTCCGTATGCGCACGGTGGAAATTTTCGGAGTACATCCCGATAGTATCCGTATTTCCTCGGGGGAGTTTTCAAGGCTTGTTGCCCGCGCCGTGGGCAGATGTCTTTGTCCGCCGGAGTTCGTCTGTTGCGGCGAAAAGGTCACGGCGGTGTTTACCACCGTGCCCGCACTCCGCACCGAATCCGTAAAGCTTGTAACCGCCCGCGACGGAGAAACTCTCTCGGGAGATACGGTGAGTATGTTTGAAAACGGGGAAAACTGCTTTTATTCCCTCGTGGCAGACGGTATGGGAAGCGGAAGGGAAGCCAATATGGTGTCCCGCCTTGCGTCGCTGTATCTTGAAAAGATCATAGGCGTTGGCGGTGATATGAATTCGGCGTTGCTTTTGTTGGGAGATACCCTTTCCCGCTCCCCCGGCGAAACCTTCACCACCGTGGATATGCTTGAGGCGGACCGCGTCCTCGCCCGCGCAAAAATAGTAAAAGCGGGCGCACCGCCTTCATTTTTGCTCCGCGGAGGCAAGCAGTACGTTATAAAAAGCAAAACTCCCCCTTTGGGTATTATCAAGGAGGTCACCCCTCAGCAGACTACCTTCTCACTGCGGCGGGGAGATATTATACTTATGGTGTCCGACGGGGTGGATATCTCTCCCACCGCCATAGCAAAGTCCTTTTCCGGCGGGAAGGATCTGCGTGCAAGCGCGGCAAAGCTTGCGGATATAAGCAGAGCGCGGGGAAGCAAGGACGATATGTCGGTGTGCGCCGTAAGATTCTATTGACAACTGCCCAAAAAAGGGGTAAAATCAGATTATGAAAATACCGAAAGGACGTGTTTTTATGATCAGAATCGGAACAGTCAATATTGATACCTCCCACGCTCCCTCCTTCGCGGAGATATTCCTTGCAGAGGGAAGAGCGAAGTACACCGCTATATATAACGATTCCTTCCGTACGGAAGAGGAAGTAAATAATTTTTACGAAAAGTACGGGCTCGACCACAAGTGCAAAACCCTTGAGGAAATGGTTCCTCTGGTGGATATCGCCTTTATTCAGGGCTGTGATTGGGATAAGCATATAGAATGCTGCCGTCCCTTCGTGGAGGCGGGCGTGCCCGTGTTCGTGGATAAGCCTCTCTGCGGAAATAAAAAGGATATGGAAATTTTCCGCGCTTGGGCAAAGGAGGGCAAGGTGATTTTGGGCACCTCCGCAATGCGCTATACCTACGAGCATCAGTCCTTTTTTGCCATTCCCGCAGAGGAGAGAGGGGAAATAACCCATATCACCGCCACCGTCGGCGTTGACGAATTCAATTACGCCATCCACGCCGTAGAAAGCATTACGGGTCTTATGCCCGGCGTAAAGGCAAAGTCGGTAAAATTCGTTGGTAACGGCGTTACCGAAAACGCACCTACCGAGACCTTCTTCGTGCTCTTTGAAAACGGCGTTTCCGCCACCTATCACGTTCGTATGAAGGGCTGGCAGCCGTCCACGCTTACGATAATTACCACCAAGACCACCTACGTATACAAAATAGATTCCTCCAAGGTATACGCCGCAATGCTTGAGCAGTTCTGCAACTATATGGAGGGCAAGGAAAATATGATGGCAACCGTTGAGGATATGCTCACCTCCATCGAAATTATGCTTGCAGGCAGACTCTCCCGCGAAAATGGCGGTATCGAGGTGGATCCCAACAATATTCCCGAAGACGATGCAGGCTTTGACGGCTACGAGTTTTGGGTAGGCTACGCCGCCGCACAGCGCAAATAAACGCTCGGTAAAGAACTGCACACCGAAAAACGCAAATAATTTAACGTGCAGTAAAGTGCCGCACCAATCGTAGGGGCTGACGTCCTCGAATGCACCCCACAAAACCCTTGGTTTTGCGGGGAACCCCGCCGTCAGCCCGCTCCCCACAGCAGTAAAAATAAGGTAAAAATTCCGTAGAATAAATCTACGGAATTTTCTTTTATTTTGCGTTTTTTAGTTCTATAGACGTTATTTTCGTGCGAACAGTGTGCGGCGGGGGCAAGCCACCCGCCCTACAATTATCGAACACCCACGGCGTGTGTGTAGGGAAGGGGCTCGTCCCCTTCCGTTTTTAAATAAAAATGATAAAATCCGCGTAACGCGGATTTTTTCCGAAATTTCTCGTTTCTCGTTCATCGTTTCTCGTTCCTCGTTCTTATTGACAAACCTTATCATTTACTGTATAATTGAAAGGATTTTTCCCGAAAGGAACGGTGTTTAAAATGAGCAGTCCTGCCAATGAAAACAAAATGGGCGTGCTTCCCGTGGGTAAGCTGTTGTTTTCAATGTCGGTACCCATGATGTTGTCAATGCTTATGCAGGCTTTTTATAATATAGTTGACAGTGTCTTCGTGTCCCAGATAAGCGAAACGGGCAACGAGCTTGCCGCACTTACCTTTGCATTTCCTCTGCAAAGCTTAATGATCGCCTTCGGCGGCGGCACGATGCTGGGAATGAATACTCTCATTTCCAAATCTCTCAGCAGAAAGGACCGCGACAGCGCGGACAGAGCCGCAGGTACGGGACTTTTCCTTTCCGTCTGCACCTCCTTGGTCTTTGCGCTTATCGGAATTTTCCTTTCCCGTCTCTTTTTTGAAACACAGACCGATATTCGGGAGATCGTAGACCTCGGCACCTCCTACACCACCATCTGTCTCGGCGGAAGCATCGGCTTGTTCGGTCAGTTTTGCTTTGAGCGTATGCTCCAGAGCACGGGCAGAACCATGCTTTCCACCATCACACAGTTTGCGGGCGCGTTAATAAACATTATCCTTGACCCCATCCTCATCTTTGAAAAGGGCGCGGTTATATTTGACGGTGCATTCACCATGCCCGTAGGCTTTGGTATGGGCGTTGCGGGCGCGGCTGTTGCCACCATTTCGGGACAGATCATCGCCGCAATAATGGGACTTCTCTTTAATATATTCCTTAATCACGATTTAAGATTACGCTTCAAAAACCTGCGTCCTCACGGCGAATCCGTAAAGGAAATATACAAGGTAGGATTGCCCTCCATTATAATGCAGTCCGTAGGCTCACTTACCACATTTACACTGAACCAGATACTCCGCGAAGGCTTTAAGGAGGTCGCCGTTACCGTTTACGGTATGTACTTCAAGCTCCAAAGCTTCATCTTTATGCCCGTGTTCGGTCTTAATAACGGTATGATCCCCATTATCTCCTACAACTACGGCGCAAAACGGCCCGACCGTGTTAAAAAGACCATAACCCTGTCCATCATTACGGCGGTGTCTATTATGACGGTGGGCTACGCGGTGTTCCTCATAACTCCCGATACGCTTCTGAGTATGTTCAACCCCAACGCTCAAATGCTGGAAATGGGCAGAAGCTGTCTGCGCCTTATCGGTCTTTCCTTTATTCCCGCAGGCTTTTGCATTATTACCATAAGCGTAACTCAGGCTATAGGAAACCCCTTCTTTTCACTTATCACCTCCGCCTGCCGTCAGCTGGTGGTATTGCTCCCCGCGGCGTGGGTGCTCTCTCTTACGGGCAATCTGTGGGCTGTATGGCTTGCGTTCCCTATCGCAGAGGTGGCTTCTCTTGCTTTGAGTATAATCTTCCTCACCCGCACCATGAAAACCGCAAATAAAGAAATGGGAAAGGTAAATTAGTATGGAAATTAAAATAATTGCAGCAGTTATCGCTTCCGTTACCTTCGTGTATCACCTCGTTCTCGGTATCGTACAGCGCCGTTCGGCAAACAATCCCACACCGGAAAGCGTTTCCGACGTGTACGACGCAGAAACCTACCTTAAATGGAAAAAATACAGCGGTGAAAACAGCGTGCTGGGCATCGCCTCCACGGTGGTGTCCTTCGTCGTGTCCCTTTGCCTGCTGCTTACAAACGCATATTCCGCCTTTGCGTCCCTTTTTCCCGATACCGTTTTTTGGGGACTTTTCTCCGTCATCCTTTTGGAAACTATGGCAGATACCGTCTTTTCCATAATAAAAAGCTATATTTCCACAATGATCATCGAGGAAAAATACGGCTTCAACCGTTCAAGCGCAAAGACCTTCGTTTTTGATATTATACGCGGTATTATTCTTGAATTCGGGCTTTCTCTTGCTATGGTGTGCGCCCTTTGGGGTATACACGCCGCGTTCGGAGATTGGCTCATTCTGCTCTTTGCCGCCGTGCTTTTCGTGTTTACACTGGCAGTTTCCTTTTTGTATCCCATCTTCAGCCGTATCGGCAACAAGTTCACTCCCCTTGAGGACGGTGAATTGAAGGACCGCCTTATGTCCCTCCTTACCGAGCACGGCTACAAGGTAAAGGCTATCGAGGTTATGGACGCATCCCGCCGTACCACCAAGCTCAACGCATATTTTACGGGATTCGGCAAAATGAAGACTATCGTTTTGTACGATAACCTTGTAAACGCCATGACACCCGACGAGATCTGTGCAGTGTTCGCCCACGAGCTTGGTCACGGCTTGCACAAGGACGTGCTTAAACAGCAGATAATGAACCTCGGCAACCTGCTTATTATGGCTTGCGTGGTGTGGCTTGCAGTCAGAGAGCCTGCCCTGCACACCGCCTTTGGCTTTGACGGGGTGAACTATGGCTTTGCCTATATTCTTTTAGGTCTCGGTCTTGGTCTTATACAGCCTCTTACGGGACTGGTTATGAACGCATACAGCCGTCACGCCGAATTCCGCGCAGACAGACAGTCGGTAAAGGAGGGCTACGGCGAGGCGATGATAACCGCACTCAAAAAGCTCGCCCGAGAAAACTTTGCCCATCTTTCTCCCTCCAAGCTCAACGTGGTGCTTGGCTACAGCCATCCGCCTCTCGCACAGCGAATAGACGCGGTTGAAAAAGAAATGAATAAGTAAAAAAAGTCCCGCATTTGCGGGACTTTTTTAAATGAGAAATGAGAAATGGGGAATGATGAATTGTGGAAACCTTTTTTCGCGTTTTTACGCGAAAAAAGCTACCGAAGTTTCTCGTTTCTCGTTCCTCATTCCTCATTTTTTTTACAGCTCTATTATCTTTATATCTCCCGGTTCCACTTCCGCGTTTTTGATATAAACCGTATTTGCCGAATCATTCCACAAAGCCAGTATGCTCTTTTCACCAAGCGTATATTTTGCCGCCCAGACTCCTGCGGGGTAAATCTCATCGGGCAGGTCAAACTTACCGTCGGTAAAGAAGGCTCTGTAGGGCTCGCGGAGGTCGATTATCTTCTTTACTCTCTCCGCATAACCGTGGCAGACCTCAATAGTCTTTGCGCGGCAACGGTAAAGACCGATATCGAATATAAGTCCGAATACGAAGGCGTAGTTGAGATGCTTTTCCCATCCCGTCACCTCATCGTGGAGATAGCGGTTGGAAACGGGGATATCGGGGAACACGTAACGGAAAATATAGGGGTACGCATCGGGAGTGTAGGTCATACCCACGCCGCAGCCGTGAACGTAGTCCACCTGCACGCTTACGCGGTCCATAACTCCCTCGGTGCCGAAGGTGTACTTGTCGCCGTCCACCATTTTGCGCATTTCCGTAACCGTTTCGGTGCGGAGCTGACCGTCAAGGTCAATACGGTGTCCGTGGGTGTGGGTGGAATCAAAGCACAGACGGAAAGCACAGCAAAGCTGGTCGAAGAAGGTGCCGTTGGAGCCGAGATCAAGGTGTCTTCTCTCAAGCTCGTACAGCTTTTCACGCCACTGCTCGGTTCCGTGACAGCCGTTAACGAAGCACTTGTGTCCGTGGGACAGGAGCGTGCCGTTGTCCGTGAACATATAAAATTCACGGTATTCGTTTTGCTCAAAGTCCTTCATGGTGTACTTGTAGCCCTCGGTCTTGTAATAATCCGTAGCCACGTCGATAATATGTCCGTTGGCGTAAAGAATAACCTTACCGCCCATATCGTTTATTTCTTTTATGGCTTTTTTCAGTTCCGCTTCTCCGCCAAGTGCTTCGTCGGGCAGATAATTGGGATATCCGTTATCCATACCCTCCTGCCACCAGGCAAAGAGAAGTATCATATCTATGCCGTACTTGTGTCCCTCCTTAAAAACACGGGGGAGATCGGCATATTTATGGAAAAGCTCGCCGTGCTGGTGCTTCATTATAATTCTCTGCCAGCCGTTAAGCCTCTTCACGCTGTCGCTTCTGGTTATGGGACGCAGATATTCCTTTGCGCTTTCCTTATAAATATCCGCACCCTTTCTCCAGTCGCCGTCGCACACAGCAAGGGTGAAATCACCGTAAACTACTCTTTCACCGGGCATTACCACGGGGTAAGACGATATGCAGGCGCACAGATAAGGGGAACTCGCTTCTTCTCTGGGCTCGGTGTACAGTGTAAAGGTCGCCCAACGGCAGGTCTTGCTGTGACAGCCCATATACATAAGCTTGCTTCCGCTCATAAAGCCCCACCAAGGCATGGAAAGGGCTGCAGGGTATTCAAAAAGCGCCTTTACGTTTTTATAATCCGCGCCCATATACTCGCTGTGGCAGTATCCCACGTAGCGGTGAGGGTTGGCAATACGTCTGCCAAGTCCGTTGGGAAGATACAAAACGTCCTCCTCAAGGGGCGCGTTAAGAAAAGTGAAATCGAAAAACGGGTACTGTATTTCGTTCAATCTCACTTCGCTGCCGTTTTCCATATCCGCTTCAAAAACCACGGTATTATCAACTGTTTTTGCGCTTAACGTCAGCTTTATTTCGTGTACGCTTCCGTCCTCCGCCTTAAGACGGGGATAGGTCATAATAATTTCGCTTCCGTTATCGGTTACCTCGGGCGCGTCCTGATCGTGTGAATACACGCCAAGCTCACGGGGCTTTCCCGCCACGCCGTAATCAAGATGTAAACGCCAGAAATCCCCGTTTTCACGGAAAACGGGGTTAAATCCTTCTGACGAAAATTTTAATGCTTTATCAAACCAAATATTAATTTTCTGCATTTTTATATTTCCTCGTCACACCATACGCATCTGCCCTTTTTAACGTAAAGAGGCAATTCCTGCTCGGTGTGGGTTATACAGCGGGGGTTTTTGCACACTCCGTCAACGGGTACGGCGCCCTCAAGAATGTCCGCGCCGTCGTGGTTTCCGAAAAGAAGATGGAGAATAAGCGCCATACGCATATATTTGCCCCATTTCACCTGCTTGAAATAGCAGGCGCGCTCGTCCTTGTCCACGCCCACGGAAATTTCGTTTACGCGGGGCAGAGGATGGAGGACTATGGTATCGCTCTTTGCCATATTCAGCTTTTCGGGGGTAAGTATATACACGTCCTTAAGACGCTCGTACTGCTCACGGTCGGCAAATCTTTCCTGCTGTACTCTGGTCATATACAGCACGTCAAGGTGGGGAAGGGCTTTTACAAGGTCGTCGGTCTCACTGTATTCCATTCCCGCAAGAGGGCCTTCCTTAACGTAATCGGGTATTTTGAGCTCGTCGGGGGAGATAAGCACCACGCGGATATTTTCGTATCTTGCCAATGCGTTTATAAGGGAATGTACCGTTCTGCCGTACTTAAGGTCACCGCAAAAGCCTACGGTAAGTCCGTTAAGTCTGCCCTTTTCGCTTCTTATGGTGCAAAGGTCGGTCAAGGTCTGGGTGGGATGGCAGTGACCGCCGTCACCTGCGTTGATAACGGGAATGGACGCGCTTACCGCCGCAACGGCGGGTGCACCCTCAAGCGGATGGCGCATTGCCATAATATCCGCATAGCAGGACACCACCTTGGCGGTATCGTTAATGCTTTCGCCCTTGGAAGCGGATGAGGTTGCGGAGGAATGTACCGAAAGCACGTTTCCGCCCAATTCCATCATTGCCGCCTCAAAGGAAAGGCGTGTGCGGGTGGAGGGCTCAAAAAACATTGCCGCCAGCTTTTTCCCCTTGCAGGCAGAGGAATATTTTTCGGGGTTTGCCGCAATATCCTCGGCAGTGTCTATAAGGGAGTTTATCTGCTCCACCGTAAGGTCGGTTATATCTATAACGCTGTTCATTATTTTGCTCCGTTCACTGCAAGATAGTTCTTTATACGGGTAACGTTTTCTTCGTTTGCGCTGTCCTCTTCAAGGTACTCGATAATATCGTAAACGTCAACGATGGAATAAACGGGGAAGCCGAAGGTGTCCTCAATTTCCTGCATTGCGCCCTTTTCGCCCTGTCCCTTTTCCTTTCTGTCAACCATAATAAAGGTTGCCGCAACCTTTACGCCATTAAGATGGGAAAGTATCTCCATACTCTCGCGTATGGCGGTGCCTGCGGTGATAACGTCCTCGATAATAACCACCTCTTCGCCCTCCGCGGGAACGTAGCCTACGAAAACGCCGCCTTCGCCGTGGTCCTTAACTTCTTTTCTGTTAAAGAAGAAGGGCAGATTGTTTCCCTGCTTTGCAAGTGCTACGGATGCGGACACCGCAAGGGAAATTCCCTTGTATGCGGGGCCGTAAAGCACTGCCTTTTTGTCACCCCGCTTTTCGGTGTACGCCTTTGCGTAAAATTCGCCCAGAGTCGCAATATCCTCGCCGGTCTTTATCATACCCGCGTTTATAAAATAAGGTATTTTTCTTCCGCTTTTGGCGGTGAAATCGCCAAACTTAAGTACGCCTGCCTTTTGCAAAAACTGTATAAACTCTCTCTTGTAGCCTTCCATCTGTTTTCTCCTTTTTTAACCGATAAATTCCTTAACGCATCTTTCGTATGCGGCAACGGGGTCTGCGGCAGCGGTAATGGGTCTGCCCACAACGATGTAATCGGAGCCGATCTCCTTCGCCTGCGCGGGAGTCATAACGCGTTTCTGATCGCCGATATCGCCGTCTGCAAAGCGTACGCCGGGGGTAACGGTGCAAAACTCTTTTCCGCAGGTGGCGTGTACCTTTTCTGCCTCAAGGGGAGAGCATACAACGCCGTCAAGCCCTGCGTTCTTTGCGCCTTTGGCGTAGTGCATGACCACGTCGGCTATGGGCTCCTTTATAAGCAGATCCTTTTCCATACTTTCCTGATCGGTGGAGGTGAGCTGTGTTACCGCAATAAGCATGGGACGTGTTCCGTCGGGACGGGTAAGACCTTCAAGCGCTGCCTCCATCATACGGTTTGTTCCTGCGGCGTGAAGGTTGCACATATCCACGTCAAGACGGGAGAGCACTGCCATCGCCTTCTTTACGGTGTTGGGAATATCGTGAAGCTTAAGGTCAAGGAATATCTTGTGTCCGCGCGCCTTTATCTCTCTTACTATAGAGGGACCCTCTGCGTAGTACAACTCCATTCCTATCTTTACAAAGGGTTTAACACCCGTAAACTTGTCAAGAAAGGCAAAGGTCTTCTCCGCACTGTCAAAATCACATGCAATAATTACGTCTTTTCCCATTTTTACTTAACTCCTCCGATAATATCTTTTATATTTTCAATTCCGTATTTGTCCATTGCCTTGGGCAGGTCTTCAATTATTCTTTTGCAGGCGTAGGGGTCAATAAGGTTTGCACTGCCCACCTGTACTGCGGTTGCGCCCGCAAGCATCATTTCAATAACGTCCTCGGCGTTGCTTATTCCGCCCAAGCCGATAACGGGTATATTTACCGCTTTTGCTACCTGATACACCATTCTCACCGCCACGGGGAACACCGCGGGGCCGGAATAACCGCCCATAGTGTTTGCGATAACGGGTTTGCGGTTACGCAGATTTATACGCATACCAAGCAGGGTGTTTATAAGGCTCACACCGTCCGCGCCTGCGTCCTCGCACGCCTTTGCTATAGAAGCTATGTCGGTCACGTTGGGGGTGAGCTTTGCTATAACGGACTTGCTTACCGCCTTTTTAACCGCGCTTATAACCTCGTATGCACCCTTGGGGTCGGAGCCGAAGTTAACTCCCCCTGCGTGTACGTTGGGGCAGGATATGTTCACCTCAAGCCAGCCAACCTGCTCTTCCTTGTCCAGCATTTGGCACACCGTAACGTAATCGGAAACGGAAAAACCGCCTACGTTTGCCATTACGGGCTTGTTAAATACTTTTTTCAGCTTGGGAAGCTCCTCTGCGATAACCTTGTGTATACCGGGGTTCTGCAGTCCCACCGCGTTTATAAGTCCCGCGTTACATTCCGCAATACGGGGCGTGGGGTTACCGAAGCGTTCCTCAAGGGTGGTGCCCTTAAAGGAGAAGGTTCCAAGCACGTTTATATCGTAATATTCCGCGTATTCGTATCCGAAGCCGAAGGTACCCGAAGCGGGGATAACGGGGTTATCCAGAGTTATACCGCAAAGGTCAACGCTTAATTTTCCCATAATATCTCCTCCTTCTTCATAACGGGTCCTTCCTTGCATATACGCTTGTAGCCGGTTATGGTTTTGCAGGAGCAGCCCATACACGCGCCAAAGCCGCAGCCCATACGCTCCTCAAAGCTGAAGTATCCGTGAGTTTCAGACGCGCGGTACACCGCTTTCAGCATAGGCTCGGGTCCGCAGGTATAAAAGCAGGTGTAGCGGGCGTTTTTCATAGCGTCGGTTACAAAGCCTTTAACGCCGTAGCTTCCGTCAACGGTGGTTACGGCAACGTCACAGCCAAGGGAAATAAAGTCCTGCTCGCAAAAGATTTCGTCTTTTGTGTTAAAGCCCAGTATGACGGAAACCTTTTTTCCTTCACTTATAAGCTGTTTTGCCAGCATATACATGGGCGGCACGCCCACGCCGCCGCCGATAAGCAGAGGACACTCGCCGCTGTCGTCGGTCACGTAGCCGTTGCCAAGTCCCGTAAGTATATCAAGCTCGCCTGCCTGCATTTTTGAAAGTATTTCCGTTCCCTTGCCCACTACCTTGTAGATAATGGTCACGGTGTCCTCGCTCTTGTCGCATACGGATATGGGACGGCGGAGATACAGACCGTCGATTTTAATATTTATAAACTGTCCCGGCGCGGTGATATGGCTCACGTCACCGTACAGCACCATTTTGTATACGTTTTTCGTAAGGGGAAGGTTAGATATGATACGAAATATTCCCGTTTTCACAGTAAATTCCTCTCTGTTTTTAATGAGGAATGATAAATGATGAATGATGAATGACGGTTGCTTTTTGAACAGCCGTGCAAAAAGCTTCCGCAATTTCTCATTCCTCGTTCCGCATTTCTCATTTATTTAAGCGTCTATAGTAGAAATTGTAAGCGTAATATCCTCTAATACGTCCAACAGCACGCCCACCGTATCCAAGGACGTGAACATAGTCACGTTGTTTTCTACTGCGGCGCGTCGGATCTCGTGTCCGTCGTTAAGCTGTCCCGTAGAGTCGATGTTGCGGGTGTTGATAACGTAAGCGATATGTCCCTGACGGATAGAATTGGGAATTTCCTCGCTTCCCTCGCTTATCTTTTTAAGAACGCGGGTGCGTATACCGTTTTGCTTAAGGAACTTTGCGGTGCCTGCGGTTGCCTCTATATTAAAGCCCAGATTGTAGAAACGGCGGATAAGAGGCAGTGCTTCTTCCTTGTCCTCGTCTGAAATGGTGGCAAACACGGTGCCGTAGTTCTGCATGTGCATACCGCTTGCCTGCAGTGCCTTGTAAAGTGCGCGGTGGAAGTCGTCGTCATAACCGATCGCTTCGCCGGTGGACTTCATTTCGGGAGAAAGATATGCGTCTATGCCGTGTATCTTGTTGAAGGAGAACACGGGCGCCTTTACGTAGTGACGCTTCTTTTCATCGGGATAAATTCCGAAAATTCCCTGCTCCTTTAAGCTTACGCCAAGAATTACCTCAGTGGCGATATCCGCCAATGAATATCCCGTTGCCTTGGAAAGGAAAGGAACGGTACGTGAGGAACGGGGGTTTACCTCGATGATATATACGTTATCGTCCTTATCAACGATAAACTGAATGTTGAACAAGCCGACAATTCCTATGCCCAGTCCCAGCATCTTGGAATAACGGAGAATGGTAGCCTTTACCTTGTCGGAAATGCTGTAGGAGGGGTATACGCTTATAGAGTCGCCGGAGTGGATACCCGTTCTTTCAACCAGCTCCATAATACCGGGAACGAATACGTTAATGCCGTCGCAGATAGCGTCTACCTCGACTTCCTTGCCCTGAATATATTTGTCAACGAGCACGGGCTTGTCCTCGTCTATTTCAACTGCGGTCTTAAGGTACTGTCTTAACTGATTTTCGTTTGCAACTATCTGCATTGCTCTGCCGCCAAGAACGAAGGAGGGGCGCACGAGCACGGGGTAGCCTATCTCTGCGGCGGCGCGGACACCGTCCTCGATATTGGTTACCGCCTTGCCCTGAGGCTGGGGAATATTAAGACGGGCAAGTATCTTTTCAAAGCTGTCGCGGTTTTCGGCGCGCTCAATAGCGGCGCAGTCCGTGCCGATAATGTTTACACCGCGGTCAACGAGAGGCTGAGCAAGGTTTATTGCGGTCTGTCCGCCGAGGGATGCGATAACGCCCATAGGCTTTTCAAACTCGATAATATTCATTACGTCCTCGGGAGTGAGAGGCTCGAAATAAAGCTTGTCTGCGGTGGTGTAGTCGGTGGAAACGGTTTCGGGGTTGTTGTTTATGATAATAGCCTCGTAGCCGCTCTTTTTAATGGTAGTTACCGCGTGTACGGTGGAGTAATCGAATTCAACGCCCTGACCGATACGGATAGGACCTGCGCCGAGAACCACTACCTTCTTTTTATCGGTAAGTATGGAGCGGTTTTCGCCGGTGTAGGAGGAATAGAAATAGGGGATATACGCATCGGTGTGGCAGGTGTCCACCATACGGTAAACGGGGAATATATTTTCTTCCTTGCGCTTGTTGAAAACCTCGATTTCGCTTACGCCCCACAGAATGGATATCTGCTTGTCGCCAAAGCCCATTTTCTTTGCGGAAACAAGGGTTTCTACGTCCCATTTGTTTGCCTTGAGCTTAGCTTCCATATCCACTATGTTTTTGAGGGTGTTAAGGAAGTATACGTCTATTTTCGTAATACCGCTTAATTTTTCGGTGTCCTCTCCCTTGCGGATAAGCTCGGTTATTGCAAAGATGTTGTCATCTCTGAACTTGGAAATGTAACTGTAAATCTCGTCAACGCTCATAGCCGCAAACTTGGGCATACTGAAGTGGCAAACGCCCGTTTCAAGGCTTCGTACCGATTTAAGCAGACATTCTTCGAGATTTTCACCGATACCCATTACCTCGCCGGTGGCCTTCATCTGGGTGCCGAGGGTGTTGGGAACGGTATTGAACTTATCAAAGGGGAAGCGGGGAAGCTTTGCAACCACGTAATCGAGGCGAGGCTCGAATGCGGCGTTGGTGTTGGCAATGGAAATATCCTCAAGCGCCATACCTACCGCTATCTTTGCGGTAACGCGGGCGATGGGGTATCCGCTTGCCTTGGACGCCAGTGCGGAGGAACGGGAAACGCGGGGGTTTACCTCTATAAGGTAATATTTGCCGCTTTCGGGGTCAAAGGCAAACTGTACGTTACAGCCGCCCTCTATCTTAAGCTCGCGGATTATCTTTATTGCACTGTCGTTAAGCATTTTGTGGTGCTCGGGTGAGAGGGTGAGTATGGGTGCAACCACTATGGAGTCACCGGTGTGTACGCCAACGGGGTCGATATTTTCCATACCGCAGATGGTAATTGCCTTGTCGTTGCTGTCGCGCATTACCTCAAATTCAATTTCCTTGTAGCCCTTAACGCTCTTTTCAATAAGCACCTGATGAACGGGGGACAGCTTGAAGGCGTTGGTGCCTACCTCGATAAGCTCCTCCTCGTCGTATGCAAATCCGCCGCCGGTGCCGCCCAGTGTAAAGGCGGGGCGGAGCACTACGGGGTAGCCTATTTCCTTTGCAGCCTTTTTCGCCTGCTCAAGATCGTAGGTTATTTCGGAGGGGATTACGGGCTCGCCGATAGACTGGCACAGCTCCTTGAACAGCTCTCTGTCCTCGGCGCGCTCAATACTCTCACTGCTGGTGCCAAGCAGCTCAACTCCGCATTCCTTCAGAACGCCCTTTTTCTCGAGCTGCATTGCAAGGTTAAGTCCCGTCTGTCCGCCGATACCGGGAACGATAGCGTCGGGACGCTCGTAACGGAGGATCTTTGCCACGTATTCAAGAGTAAGAGGCTCCATATACACCTTGTCGGCAATGGAGGTGTCGGTCATAATGGTTGCGGGGTTGGAGTTGACCAGAACTACCTCGTAGCCCTCCTCCTTAAGCGCAAGACACGCCTGAGTGCCCGCGTAGTCAAACTCTGCCGCCTGACCGATAACGATAGGTCCCGAGCCGATTATAAGTATCTTTTTAAGGTCTGTTCTCTTTGCCATTTTTATATCCTCCGTTATTTTTCGTAAACTGCTTTGTCATTAAGCACGGTAAGCACGCACTCGCCGTACAGCTTTTCTCCCTCAAAGGGAGTGGCTTTTCCCATAGAGATAAGCTCTTTGGGGTCAACCGTAAATTCTTTTTCCGTGTCCCATACCGTAAAGCCCGCGTCAGACGTGACGTTAAACCGCCTTCTGGGGTTTACGCACGTTACCTCAACAAGCTTTTCCATGGTTATCACACCCTTTTTTACAAGGTGGGTGTAAAGAATGGGGAACGCCAATTCTATTCCCGTTATGCCAAACGGGCTTTTTTCAAGTCCTCTTGATTTTTCGTCACTGCTGTGTGGCGCGTGGTCGGTGGCTATGCAGTCGATAGTGCCGTCCTTAAGTCCCTCTATAAGAGCTTGTCTGTCCCTTTCACTGCGTAAGGGGGGATTCATCTTGAAGCGGCCCTCCTCCTTCAGGTCGGCGTCGGTTAAAACAAGGTAGTGAGGTGCCGTTTCGCAGGTCACGTCAAGACCCTCTGCCTTTGCTTTGCGTATAATTTCAACGCTTTCCGCCGCAGATATGTGGCAAACGTGGTAGGAAGCTCCCGTTTCGCGTACCAAAGCGATATCGCGCTCTATCTGCTTCCATTCGCTTTCACTGCATATTCCTCTGTGTCCGTGCTGCTTTGCGTACTCGCCGTCGTGTATATATCCGCCCTTGAGCAGGTCGTTTACCTCGCAGTGGGCAACTATCATTTTACCGAGGCGCTTTGCTTTTTTCATCGCTTCCCGCATCATATCATCGGACTGAACGCCTCTGCCGTCATCGGAAAAGGCAATAACGTCATTTGCCATTTCCTCCATATCGGAAAGCTCTTTGCCCATTTCGCGCTTCGTTATCGCGCCGTAGGGGAAAACGTGAATGCAGGCGTCCTTTTCGATAATATCAAGCTGCTGCTTCAGGGTCAACGCGCTGTCGGGCACGGGATTAAGGTTGGGCATGGTGCAGACTGCGGTGTATCCGCCTCGCGCCGCCGCACGGGATCCCGTTTTTATGGTCTCTTTGTAAGAAAATCCCGGCTCACGAAAATGCACGTGCACGTCGCAAAAGCCGGGAAAAACAGTATATTTTTCATTGTTAAAATGGGAATACTTCACCGCGGAAAGAAAGCGGTGTACGTTCATGGCGTATTCTTGTGTAAAAGGCATTACCTTTGCTTTAAGTTCCATATTAACCCTCGTATTTTTCGCTGTTCAACAAAAAAGCCTTGCCGGCTTCGGCAAGGACACGGTTATTATTTGCATAGCTTATTGGGGCAGTTTTATCCCTTTTGCCCGTAAAAACCACGTATTAACAGCACCTTGCCGATCTCTCGTATCGGCTTAAAGATCCAATTCGAGTTATTATATCACAGCAAAGAGGGTTTGTCAATAATAAAATGAGGAATGAGGAATGAGAAACGAGGAACGAGAAATTTCGGTAAAAATCCGCTTAACGCGGATTTTGGTTTTATTGCGGACGGTCGAGGACGCCCGTCCCTACGAACACGCCGCGGGTATTCGATAACCGTAGGGGCTGACGTCCCCGTCAGCCCGCAAACTGTTCGCACGAAAACAAAACGAGAAAACGAAAGGAAGATTTTTGTCCAGCGGGACAAAAATCTTCCTCTTATGTTGATGTGATTTCTTTTATTTAAAATATTCCAGTAAATCCAAAAAGGCCGAGCGTCCATCAAAAGAACCGATAAATTCTTTAACGGTGCCGTCGGCGTTGAATTCGCCGATATATCCCGAATAACCGCCACCGTTATGTGCAATCATAAAATCGCCGTTTTCATAATTCAGTCTTATGCACTCGCCGGCGGGAGAGTCGTAGGAATAATACGTGGACATTATAGTTGTGTTTGAAAATTCAAGCAAAAACGCTTGCAGATCCTCTTCGGCAAGGGTTTTGATTACGGTGATTTTCGTTAAATCCACAGGAACCAATTTGTCCGAATGGTCGGGCACCCAAGAACCGAATTTCTTTTGGTTTGGGTTTTCGTAGCTTATCAGTTCCACGGAAACTACATTTTGTTCAAGAGTTTCCAGATCATAATGTGTCATAACGGGATCCATAGCGCACGAAACCAAGAAAACGCAAAATAAAGCTAAAAGAGCATATAAAACAGATCTTTTCATAATAATCTCCTTTTCTTTTATTATAACATATAAGACTTTGAATTTCAAGAGCCTCATAACAGCGCCGCGGGTATTCGATAACCGTAGGGGACGATGTCCTCATCGTCCCGCGAACTGTTCGCACTACACTGCCGCAAGGCAACTTCACTTGCCCGCAAGGGCAAACTTCACTGCCGCGAGGCAACTTCACTTGCGAAGCAAACTTCACTAACAAAAGCCGCTTAACGCGGATTTTGATTTTATTGCGGACGGTCGAGGACGCCCGTCCCTACGAACACGCCGCGGGTATTCGATAACCGTAGGGGCGCATCACGATGCGCCCGCAAACCGTTCGCAGAAAATAACGGATTTTTATTTACAATTTTTGCTCTTTGTGTTATAATCAGAAAAAGAATACGCGACATATATGATACTGCCGCGAATTAATTAAAAATTCAGATTATACGGAGGGTTATAGTGAAAAGAATATTTGCTTTTACATTGGTTTTGGCGCTCTGCGCCGCGCTTTGCTCTTGCGGAGCAATAAATATAGAAGATACTAACGGCGACGACCCCTCGTTGTGTTCCCTCACCGAGGAGGATATAGTGTCGGGTTACCCGGGCTCAACCATTTTCGGCTCGTCCAATTCTACGTCCAAAAGCGGAACCGTCTTTAAGGCAAAGAAAATGTCCGGTGTATACACTTTGGATACCTTCAAACCGTCAAGCAAGGACGACGTCATTGTCCTTGCCGTGACGCCCGAGCTCCGGAGCGGAAATCTGCGCGTGGTATTGCTTGGCAACGGGGAGCTTATCACAGATTTTCCCATAGGCGAAGCGTCAACGATACGGTTGGAAGATCCCGAATGTGAATATGAATTGGTTTTGGCGGCGGAAAGTGCGGAGCTGTCCGTACAATACCGAGCAACGGAAATCCCTTCAAACAATAATTAAATCAAAAAAAGGACTTCCTCGGAAGTCCTTTTCGCATCATTTCTCATTTCTCGTTCCTCGTTCCTCATTTCTCGTTTCTCGTTCCCCATTCCCCTTGCTCGCCCACTATTGCTATCAGCTCTTCTCTCGCCGCCTCGGGGTCGGGAGAGGAATAACGGACGTGTAGCGTGTCTCCGGGGTGGATATGGTTTTCGCCGTGCTCGTCCACGATAGCTCTTTTTTGCTCTGCTCTGTGTATGGAAAGGACGAACAGATTATTGGGCCAGAAAATATCCCTCACCTGCTTGCCCACCGCAAAGGCTCCGTCCCGAACGGTTACGTGGGTGTCGGTCAGCACGGGCTGTTTATCTGCATATATAGACTTTACGCGGGCGTCTATAACGCTGTCGTTTATGGACTTTACTCCGAATATCTCGGTCATGGAATACGCCGCCGCGGAAACTATTATAACGGGTATGATATTTTCGTAGCACGAGAGCGCCTCCACCGCAAAAAACACGGCGGTAAGGGGCATTTTCATCATTCCCGAAATGCAGGCGGATATTCCCAGCACCAAAATCACGGTGTAATATTCTGCGTTAAGACCGCAATACTTCACCGCCACCGTGCCGATTACCGCGCTTACCACCGCGCCCAGCGAAATTATGGGCAGGAATATTCCGCCCGTAATACCGTTGGTGTTGGCAAAAAGGGTAAGCAGGGAGCGCACGCACAGAATTATTAAAAGGAATATAATTCCGCGGTCGATCTTAAAAAGACTTAACGTAAGCTCGTGCCCCGTGGAAATAAAATCGTAGGACACAAGTCCCAAAGCGAGGGTGAGGGCAAGTATGATAACTACCCGCCAATAAAAGGGCACCTTGGCAAAGGATCCCGTAACGAAGGAGTTTATTTTCTTGTAGGCTTTCAGGAATATCACCGCAAACAAGCCGATAACCGTGCCAACCAGCAGGGGTATCCACATATCCTTTACCGCAAGCACCCGAATTTCCGTTTCAAAGGCGAAAAGGGAGGTGCTCACCCCGAGCAGAGGCGCAAGCAGCGCGGAGGTAAGGCTTGCAAAAAGCACGGATATGGCGGAAACCATAATTATCATGGGAGAAATACGCTGGTGCGCCTCCTCCACCGCAAACATCATACCGCTTATGGGCGCGCCCGTGGCAATGGAAAAGCCCGCGCAGGCACCGCCCGTCATGGCGTAGCGGGAGTACGCCTTTTGCTTTTTGGCAAAAAGGTCAATAACACCCTTTCCCACAGCCGTGCCCATCTGCACCGAGGGACCCTCGTTGCCAAGAGGTACGCCGATAAAGAAGGAAAGCAGTGAAACGAGGAATACGTATACCAGATTTACTACCCAGCGGAAGGATATTATTCCCCTCAGCAGGGCTATGGAGGTGGGTATTCCGCCGCCGCGCACGTTTTTGTGGCGGGTGAGGACTGCGTGGTAGATAAACGCCGCGGCAAAAATCACCGCCACCGCGAAAATTACCGTCCACAGATTGTGGCGCATATAGTGGTACGCGCTTTCGGAAAAATGTATTATCTTTCCCGCGCAGAATTTGTATAAGGTAACGAGCACTGCCGTAAATATGCCCGAAAGTGAACCGAACACCAAAGCGGGCATTATTAAATTTTTAAGTCTGTTTTTATATCGTCTTGCGTTTTTCATATATTTATTCTCTCCGCAAATACAACGCAGATGTATTTTAACGTTTTTTACATTTTAATACAAACGAACACAAAATGCAATAAAAAACAGTTTCCATCTTAAATTTAATTTAAAATCCGCCTTCGCGGATTTTTACCGTCATTTCTCATTCCTCGTTCCTCATTCCTCGTTAAAAAACAGACCCTTTTCGGGTCTGTTTTTTGCGTTATTCAACTATTACTCTTCCGTCTTCCGTTACGGTTATATTCATTCCGTCCTTGACGTAATCGAGGAATTCGTCGCCCAGACAGTCGATAACCGGCATGGAGGCGTCCTCCACCCATACGTCCGCAAGGACTGCTCCCGCGGCGGCAAGTGAATCTATATGGTTGGAAAAGAGCATTGCCGCAGGCTGACGGTGCATCGCGGTGGCGCAGTACAGCACAAGTCCGCCGGTGGTTGAGCCGATAGTCTGAGGCAGGCAGAGAATATTTCCCGCCAGCTTCTTTCCGTAAAGATCGGGGTTGTTCTGATCGTTGCAGGTGGCGGTCTTGTCACCGAACTGCAACGCCTTTTGCAGGGAAGCAAGTGTGTTGAAGCCGTTTTTGGTCACTACCGCCTTTGCGGTAACGGAGCCGGGGGTTACTACGCGGCCTTTAAACTCTCTCATTATTATTTACCTCCCTTTGTAATTTGTATAAGTATCTCGCCGTCGGTGTAATATCTTGCCGTGGTGTAGGTGCGGAGCTTATTGGACGAGGTTATTACGGGCATCTTTGCACAGAGGGGATTGTTCATATACATAAGGGGACATATATATGAAAGAATTACGCCCGTAGCCTTAAGTCTTTCCGCATAAGGAGTCTTTTCAAATTCCTTTATAACTGCGGGGGGAGCGGTAAACACGGTGGGGATAACCACCTTTTTGTTGCCCGCGTCCTTAAGTCCCTTTTCAACCTTGTCGGTCCAATCCTTTAACTGCTGTAAACTCATGTGGGGGCATCCCATAAAGCAAAGCTTGGGCTTGGCATCGGGATTTTTCCATATCATGGGGTAATCGTTCTTTACACGCTCAAGCTCGGCGTCGTCAATAACGTACACCCTTGCGCCCTCCTTGATAAGGCTCTTGCCCATTTCAACCGCTTCGGGTGTGAGGTTTTCTATATGGTACAGACCTACCGCGCCGTTGGATGCGGTAGCCGCACCGAAATCCTTAAGATAAGTGCAGGCTTCGTCGTCAAGCTCCGTGCCGAGCCACTTATCAAGCCCGCGTATAAAGGGAACGTCCTCCATTACCTTCATACCGATGGCGGAGCCAAGAAGCTGTGCTTCCGGCTTTTTGGTGGTCTGAACGTCTATCACCCAGCTTGCTTTTCTGCCCTCGTCGGTAAGCAAGCCGAAATAAGGAACGTAGCCCACTATAGAGCCCATTATATCAACTATACCCGAATTTCTGTTGCATCTCGCGCCCAGAACCGAGTTTGCATATACCACCGCGCTGGATTCCGCCCAGCTCAGTATATCTCCCTTCCTGGGCTTGTTTCCTACCTGATCCATATAGCACGCGCAGGTGAAGGCGTCCTCGTTCATCAGACCCAGTGATTTAAGCTGACCTTCATAAAAATCCTGCTTGTTGTACATAAACTTGTTGAAAACCAAGCTTTGCAAAAGGTTTTTGGGTACGTTTTTGTCGAGAGGACGGGGGTCAACGGAAAACTGCTGTCCCGATACCACGCCCGCGTCGATAAGCTGCTGCATAAGGTCGTATACCGGTGACATTACCCCCAGACCGAAGGAGGTTACCAAGTGGTTGTATTTTGATGTTACGGGCACCATTTTTTCCGCCTCGAAGGCGTCGCCGTACATAACGAGGGTCTTCATGACCTTCGCCATTATTTCGCCCTTTTCGCCGTCGAGTATTTTCTGTTGTTCTTGGGTTAAATACATATATCGTTCCTCCTTACAGCTTCATAGCAATATCCCACGCCTGCCATATTACGGTGCGGAGATTTCCTACCTTGCAAGCGTCGCCGATAACGTGTACGCCCTTGGTAGCCACGGGGGCGGGGTTGTAGCCCACGGAAAGAATAACGCTGTCTGCGGGTATCTTTTCTTCCTTTCCGTCCTTGGTTTTTATCGTAACGTATCCGTCGCATATTTCGCTCACACCCGTTTCAAGGTAAACGGGTACGTTGTTCGTCTTGAAGCAATCGCGGAGATAGCTTGTGTTGGCAAGGCATATTCCGGGTGTGGTTATAAGATCGTCCTGCATTTCCACAATGCTGGGCTTTTTGCCCTGCAGGAACAATTCGTATGCAATCTCGCAGCCCGTAAGACCGCCGCCGATAACAACTACCCTTTCGCCCACATGCTTGTTGCCCAGCAGGTAATCCACTGCCTCTACAGCCTTTTCAACGCCCTTTATGGGTATTCTCTTTGCCTTTGCGCCGGTGGCGACTATAATTTCGTCTGCTTCAAGGGATTTCACGTCGGTTATTTCGGTATTCATTTTTACGGTTATTTCGGGATATCTCGTCAATTCCCGTCTGTACCACGCGATAAGAGCCTTATCCTTTTCCTTGAAGGAGGGCGCCGCCGCCGCGATGAACACACCGCCAAGCTCGTTTGTCTTTTCGTAAAGGGTTACGGTGTGACCGCGCTTTGCACAGAGGATAGCCGCTTCCATACCGCCGATACCGCCGCCGATAACAGCGATATTCTTTTTCTTCTTTGCGGGTGAAACGTAATATTTCTTGCTCTGCATGGTTTCGGGGTTAAGAGCACAGCGCGCAAGTCCCATAGTATCGGTAAGGGACTGGGTGTTTGCGTGTCCCTTGGAGGATGAGAAGTTAAAGCATCCCGCGTGGCAGCATATACAGGGCTTGATGTCTTCCGTTCTGTCCTCCATAAGCTTGGTTATCCACTGCGGGTCGGTAAGGAACTGTCTTGCCACGCCCATCGCGTCTATTTTTCCGTCGGAAACCGCCTGCGCGCCCGCGTCGGGCTCCATTCTGCCTGCGCATACCACGGGAATATCAACGAACTTCTTTATGTGCGCAACGTCATCAAGGTTGCAGTTCTGGGGCATATACATAGGGGGATGCGCCCAATACCAGCTATCGTAGGTGCCGTTGTCGGCGTTAAGCATATCGTAGCCCGCATCCTGCAGATATTTTGCGGCTCTTTCGCTTTCCGCCATGCTTCTGCCCACCTCGGTGTATTCCTCGCCGGGCATGGCGCCGTAGCAAAAGCCCTTCAGCTTGGATTCCACCGAATAGCGCAGGGAAACGGGGTAATCCTTTCCGCAGGCTTCCTTTATAGCCTTTACCACCTCTGCGGCGAAGCGGTAGCGGTTTTCAAAGGATCCGCCGTATTCGTCGGTTCTCTTGTTGAAAAATTCTATTGCAAACTGGTCAAGGAGATATCCCTCGTGGACCGCGTGTACCTCAACACCGTCAACGCCCGCATCCTTGCACAGCTTTGCGGTCTTTGCAAAGGCTTCTATAATTTCGTGCATCTGCTCCACAGTCATTTCGGGGCATTCGATATCGTGTGCCCAGCGTGAAGGCTGCTTGCTGGGGGACGCCAGCTCGTGGTTGGTGTCAAGTATGGGCTTTATCAGCGTGCGTGTAAACTTGTTTTTGTGCAGGGGCGCAACAAGCTCGGTTATTGCCCAGGAGCGTCCCATTCCCGCAGTAAGCTGTATAAACAGCTTTGCGCCGGTCTTGTGTATCTCGTCCATAAAGACCTTGAGGTCATCAAACATCTTGGGGTTCTGCCACAGCCATTTTCCCCAGAAGGTGTCGCGCAGAGGTGCAATTCCGGGAATAATAAGTCCCACGTTGTTGTTGGCGCGTTCCAGAAACAGCTTCGCCGCTTCCTTGTCGAACTTACAGCCCGTAAGCTCAAACCAGCCAAAGAGTGAGGTGCCGCCCATAGGGCACATAACTATGCGGTTTTTAATTTCCACGTTTCCTATTTTCCAAGGGGTAAATAAGGCTTCGTATCTTGAGTCCATAACGGTATAACGCTCCTTTGTATTTTTTCTTCCTTTTAATTATATAGAAAAACTCTCCGTCTGTCAAGCGGACGTTGTCGGTATCCAAAATCACCCCGCGAAGCCTTACGGCTTCGTGGGGACCCCGACAACAAAAAAGCCGCTTTCAAAAAGCGGCTTTAAGGTATGCTGTGGGGTGGTTTTTCGGGGTCCCCGCAAAAGCGTTTTTTGCGTCGGACCATCGTCCGTTTGCGGTACAGCCCAAAAAACCTTTTGTGGGGTATTTTTAGTCTTTCTTGTAACCGATGTTCTTTTCCTTTGCGGGGTCGAACATAAACTGGTTGATCATAGCAACGATAGTGTAAATACCGAGGGTAAGAGGGCCGAGCCAGAAATATGCACCGGTTCTGCTGGTGTAGCCTTCGGGCTTAAGAGAAGAATGGTTGATGATAACGGAACCGATCCAGCCGAGGAAGAAGATAAGTAAAAAACGCTTTACATTCATAATATATACTCCTTTTTAAATTGGGATAATTCATTTTACAACATTTTTCGCGGTGTGTCAACAATTAATTCATATTTTGTTAATAAATTCGGAATTTTAATGCGACAACAAAATCAAACGATAGGATCTTTATTATCCGTTAAGCCTAAAATATAATCGGTCGACGTTTTGTAAAGCTTTGCCAATGCAATCAAACAGGGGATAGGTAATTGCCTTTGCTCGTTTTCGTATTGAGAGTACGTGTTTTGCTTTACGTGTAAGTATTTTGCCACGGCTTCTTGGGTTAAATTGTTATCTTCCCTCAGGTCTCGAATACGCATATTTGTCTCCCTTCCGATTTTTAAAAATAATACCACATCTCGGTATGAGATATTGACATTTATCTCAAAATGTGATATATTGTTTTTCGAGGGACGTTTTTCCTTAAAAAACAACGGAGAGGTTTCAATGAGCAGTATACTTGAAGAGCTGTGGCGCGATAAAGCCATATACCGAGAGACGACCAAAGAGGCAAAGGAGCTGATAGGCTGTATTGCCGATCATCACGATAACCTGCGCGCAACACTCACCGACGTGCAAAAGGAGACGCTTGAAAGGCTTGACGATTGCTACGCCGAGCTTGCGGATATAAACGAGCGGGAAATTTTTGTGTATGCGTTTCGCTTGGGAGCAAAAATTGCCATCGAGGTTATGGGTTAATAAAAAACCACGCCGAAGGCGTGTATGGAATCGTCCCGAAAGGGACGTATGGAATCAACACGAGGTGTTGCATGGAATCCGTCGCAAGACGGCATGGAATCAACGCGAAGCGTTGTATAGAATCTGGACGGCATGAAGTCACGCCGAAGGAAAAAACAATCTGCGGGCTTAATAAACCCGCTCAACCAACGACTGCAAACAGACTTTCTGTCGGGATTTGCTCTCGCCTGCGGGCTCGGTCAGGGTCGGGTCTGACAGCCCACCGGGCTGTCATTCAACACCGACCCGTTCAAATCCCTACACAAACAAAACAAAAAAGCAGGCGTAAAGCCTGCTTTTTTGTTTTGGAAGGGGCGAATAAAATTGAACCCCCAGCCGTTTTTTCGGTATATGACTGAACGCACGAGCATTTTTCCATCTCC
>JAGAKP010000006.1 GCA_017625615.1 Clostridia bacterium | reverse complement strand
CCCGCTCTACCAGCTGAGCCACACCCCGAAGTATTTATTT
This sequence comes from Clostridia bacterium, assembly GCA_017625615.1. Lineage (GTDB taxonomy): Bacteria > Bacillota > Clostridia > Oscillospirales > CAG-382 > SFLA01. The sequence goes on along the minus strand of JAGAKP010000006.1, from coordinate 47,445 downwards.
GTGAAAGGAAGCAAAGAAGCACTCACAGGGAGTGCTTCTTTATTTTGTGGGGTGGATAACCGGGCTCGAACCGGCGACCCCCAGGGCCACAACCTGGTACTCTGACCAACTGAGCTACATCCACCATATTAAAATTTGTGCCGTGGGGCAGGGAAGACCTGCCCCAAAGGCTACGTTGGCGTGCCTTGAGGGACTCGAACCCCCGACCTACTGCTTAGAAGGCAGTTGCTCTATCCGGCTGAGCTAAAAGCACATTTGTCCCGTTGTTACGGGAAATGGAGCGGGTGACGGGAATCGAACCCGCACGGCCAGCTTGGAAGGCTGGAATTCTACCATTGAACTACACCCGCATATCGGCGGAGAATATATTAACATATATCACCGCTGTTGTCAAGCACAAAATATCTTTTGCCGGACTATGAAAGGCAGCACTTTTTACTGCACTGCCCTTTATTACCTTTTAGCCAAGATTGTTGAGCATGAGAGTGAACTGGCTCTTTTTTCTGCTAGCGTTATTCTTGTGAATAATTCCCTTAGCAACAGCCTGATCTACCTTTTTAACGGCGTCGAGATAAGTAGCGTTAGCAAGCTCCTTGTCGCCGGCAGCTATAGCAGCCTTGTACTTCTTGACAGTAGTCTTCATAGCAGTTTTGAACATCTGGTTCTGAAGTGTCTTTGTCTTGGTAACGAGGACTCTCTTCTTTGCGGACTTAATGTTAGGCAAACAACTCACCTCCTAAATAAACGATCATTTTTTCGTACCAATGAATAATACCACATTCTTTGGCTTTTTGCAAGAGGTAATTAGAAATTTTTTTATATTTTTTAAAGAAAATCTTTCGTTTTTTCACCTTATGTCACCCTGCGCGTTCTTAACCGTCCCTCACGCGCATATATATTGTAGCGGAGGGATGATAAATGCTAAGGATAAGAAGAATACAAAGACAAAAACTCATGCGAACAGGCTGTGCCGTGCTGTGCGTCACCGCATTTATGGTGGCGGTGCTTTCCGTGCCCGCCGTGGCAAAAGCACTGCCCGATACCGTCTGCTCTCTTTTGGCGGCGCAGGTGATGAAGGACGAATACGCCCGTATGTTTAAGGAATTTTCCTCTCAGTACGTTCGGCCCGAAAGCTATATTCAGTGCGTACCAATTTCCCTTTCTGCCGTGCCGGGATATGATTACGAGGAGGAAACTCCCCCTGCAATTCCCGACGGAGTGGAATTCGTAAGCGGAAGGGACCTTTGCGGTTATACGGATACTCCGTCGCTTTTATTAAGCAATCGGACAAACTTCAATATCGACCTGAACGCCCTTGCCACCGATAAGCTACCCTTTTCCTTTGATACTGAAACCGATTCTCCCGTGGTGCTTATCCTACATACCCACGGCACGGAAAGCTATCTTCCGAAGGGTGTCAACTATTACACTCCCGATTCAACCTTCCGCTCCACGGATATTACGCAGAACGTGGTTTCGGTAGGGAAGGTGCTTGCGGATGCCCTGAACGCCGCAGGCATCCCGACGGTGCACGATACCACTATGTACGATGAGATCAGCTATAACGCCGCATATACAAATTCCCGTAACGCCGCCCGTCGGTGGATCGAGCAGTATCCCACCATTAAGTGCGTTATCGACCTTCACCGCGACGCTATCGTTAACGCCGACGGCGAAAACGTAAAGCCCGTAACCGATTTCGCGGGGGTATCCACTGCACAGCTTATGCTCGTGGTGGGCACCGACGATGCGGGCGCAAACCACCCGAACTGGAAAACCAACCTCACCTTTGCCACTATGCTGCAAAAGCAGGCAAACGATGACTTTCCACACCTTATGCGTCCCGTAAACCTTCGTCAGGCGAGCTTTAACCAACAGCTTGCCTCGGGCTCGTTTTTGTTGGAAGTCGGCTCCTGCGCCAACACGGTGGACGAGGCACAGGAGGCGGCAAAGCTATTCGCACGGATTTTTATAAAAGTGTATTACGAACAAAATTAAAGGACTGCCTTTTCAGACAGTCCTTTTTGCGTTTTCTTTGGGGTCCCCGCAAAAACGAAGTTTTTGTGGGGTGTATTTACCAATCCCACCAAGGGATATCTTCGCTTTCGTCGGTGTCGGATACGTCCGCATCGGGATCGTCCGAAGTATCGTCGTCATCGGGATCCTTTATGGTAAGATGCTCGAGACATATTCGGTTATAGGGAAGCTCGTTTCCGCTCGTACCGAAATAATACCGCTTTTCTATCTCTGCTCCCAGATTCTCATCGAATTCCGTGTAAGTTCCCGCAAGGTTTTCGAAGAACGCCACTGATGGATCTATAGGATACTCGTACCCCTCGGGAATATCCATATAGGTGTACTGCGCGTCGGTGATCTTGACCTGTCTGAGCAGTATTCTGTCGGGATTGTAGCGGAATCCCAACGTGATAACGTTATCGCAATCGCAGCCGGGCATACAGATAGCCTGAGTATCCTCATCCCATCTTATCTCAACGTGAGTGGGGCATTCAACGGAGGGCATGCTCTCAACGGTGAAGTAGCCGGTATCTACGCAGTATGCTCTTCCGTCGATTACATAGCCGATATCGTTTTTGCACGCATCGGTAACGAGCTGACCGGATAAGGTGCAGAATTCAGCCGTTAACACGCTGGAGGGACGCTCAAACTCGAGGGTGTAGCTTATATCGTTTTCGTCCATATAAGCGTATATCTTTTCAAAGGTGTAATCCCAAAGCATTGCGGCGGGATTGTGAGTATTTGTGGTAATGGTCTTGTTGTTATCGTATCCGTACCAGCAGCAGGCAACGAAATCGGGAGTATAGCCTGCAAAGTAGTAGTCACGCATAGAAGTCGTGGTACCGGTCTTACCGCATACCTCAAGTCCCTTTACCTTGTTTTTAAGGGTTATAGCACCGTAACCGGTACCGCCTGCCTCGTGAATGGAGCTCTTGAGCAGACGTCCCATAATATACGCGGTATCCTCGCTGTATACGATGCGCTGATTGGTGCCCTTTTCGAGCAGAACCTCGTCGTTGACGTTAAGCACCTTGGTGTACAGACGTGCTTCCGACCATACGCCTTCGTTTGCCAGTGCGGAATAAGCCTGCGTCATTTCGTAGACGGTAACGCCGTAGGTAAAGCCGCCCAGCGCAAGAGGAGCCTCAGCCTTATCGTCCTTGGTGATGGTGGTAAAGCCGAGATCGTTGGTGAGATGCTTGTAAACGTTATCGATGCCAAGCTGTGTGAGAGTAGCCACCGCAGTGGTGTTTTTGGATTTCATTACGGCGCGCTTGAAGGATACCAGTCCCTCGTAGGTCATTTCCGCGTTGTTAGGCCAGTATTTATCGTTAACTATCATCTGCGGAACGTCGTCGATAGAGCTTCCGTAGGAGTACAAGCCCTCCTCAATGGCAAGGGTATATACCGAAAGAGGCTTTATGGACGAACCGGGCTGACGCTTACTCATAGTTGCACGGTTAAGTCCGCGCGCATCCTTTTTTTCGCCTCTGCCGCCGACCATAGCAAGTACGTCGCCTGTATCGGGGTCCATTATAACCATTGCACCCTGCGCTTTAACGCCGCTTGCGACGGGCCAGTACTGATCGTTTTTAAATACCTCCTCCATCATCGCCTGAATATTGGGGTCCATACAGATATATATCTTAAGACCGCCGGAATATATCAGGTTGGAGGCCGTGCTTCTGTCGTATCCGTATTCCTCGCCGAGGTCTGCAATAAGTTGTTCGATAACCGCATCGATATAGTAGTTGTGTATCTTTGTGCTGTTATCGACACCGTCACCGGAGTAAAGGGTAAGGGGTGAATCGTAGGCTGCGTCAAACTCGTCCTGCGTTATCTTTTCCTGCTTCAGCATTTCGCGAAGGACGAGATTTCGTCTTTCAAGGTTGTTCTGCGGGTTGAGAATGGGGTCGTAGTAAATAGGTGATTTACCGATAGCGGCAATGGCGGCACATTCAACCAGCGTAAGCTCGTCAAGCTCCTTGTTGAAGTAGGTCTCCGCCGCGGCGCGAACTCCGTTGGTGCTTTGGGACAGATAAATGGTGTTGAGATACATTTCAAGTATTTCGTACTTGGAATACTTCTTCTCAACGTCCAGCGCTCTGAATATTTCCTGCACCTTACGCTGAATGGTAGCCTCGTTTTCGCCGGAAACGTTCTTTATAAGCTGCTGTGTTATGGTACTTCCTCCGCCGTAGTTTGCGCTGGTGGGTATGAAGAAGTTAAACACCGCAGAGAAGGTACGCTTGGCATCCACGCCCTTGTGGTCCCAATAACGCTGGTCCTCTATGGAAACGTAAGCGTCGATAAGAGTGCGGGGAATGGCGTCGTAGTTTACCCACAGACGGTTTTCGCTGCCGTGGAGACGGTCCTCCTCAAGCTCGTGCTCGTTGCCCTCGTCGTCTACCCATACTATCTGGGTAGCCTGATCGGAGGTGAACTTAAGGTTATCCAGGCCCGAATACTCAAGGTCAACGAAGTTTCTTATATAAATGACGAAGGCACACGCCACCGCAATACCCGTTACCGCGCCGATAAGCATTACGGTAAGCAGTATATTAAGTGCGTATGAAAGCGCCTTGCTTATAACGAACCACGCCACCTGCAGGGGATACCACTTTGCGTTTTTGTTTATACTGTCAAGAGTGCGCTTTTTCGGACGCAGACGCTTTATTCCCTTTGGCTTGTCAGCCATATTCCGTAAAGTCTTGGTATCCGAATCACCGATAATTATAGTCTTATCGGTCTGCTCTGATTGACTTTGATTATTTTTGTTTTCGTACATTTGCTTCACCTTTTATTCTTTTTGGCTACGTTTCCGCTTCCCAGCAAGCTCTCCAGCCTTGCGGTAAGACCGTCCGTAAGGGCACAGCCAATACCTTTAAGCTTTAAAAGCTTGTTTTCCTCCTCGTAATAGAGGATGACCTCGCTTTCACCGCGGTGCTTTTTGACGGTCTCCACCGCCGCATCCGCGTTTTTCGCGTTGTCCTTGTTTATACGCAGGTACAAAAGGGGAGCCTCCTCCTGCTTTTTCGCTTCTTCGCAGGTGCGTAGCAGCAGCTGAACGGTGTCCTTGCCGTCCTCTTCCTCTGCCTCGCGGTATTCTGCGTCTCCGTAAAACACGAGGATATTTCCTTCCTTAAGTAATCCGGAAAACCTTTCGTATACCTTTGGGAAAACGATTATTTCAAGGCCTCCTTCGGTATCCTCTACCTGAAGGAACGCCATTTCGGTGTTGTTTTTGGTGGTCTTCATCCGCTTTTTCATAAGCATCGCCACCACGGTAACGGTGGATTTGTTGGGAAGAACACCCTTTGCCAGCTCCTCTGCAAGACGCTCCGTCCTGTAAGCGTTCAAGCGCTTTACGGTGCCTTGGTACGCCTTTAAGGGGTGTCCCGAAAAGTACATTCCGCACAGCTCACGTTCAAAGGAAAGCCTTTCCGCTTCGGAGTATTCGTTTATATTGGGAAGGGAAAGGACTATGCTTTCCTCCTTCTCGCCCTCCGCCTCAAAAAGACCTATCTGCCCGTAGTAGTTTCGGTTTTTCATTGCGGAAAGCTGATCAAGCGCCGTGTCAAGTGACGCCACCAGCCTGCTTCTGTAATGCCCGAACCAATCCAGCGCACCGCATTTTATAAGGCTTTCAAACATGCGGGTGTTGCCGAAGGGCTGAACTCTTTGTAAAAAGTCCTCTGCGGAGCAGAATACGCCGTTGGCTTCCCGCTCTGCAAGCAGCTGTCTTGCAAATCCGCCGCCTACGTTTTTAATAGCGCCCAAGCCGTAACGGATGTTACCCTTGGATATGGAAAAAACGTCGGTGCTCTCGTTTACGTCGGGCTGTAATACCTCAACGCCGTGGTTACGGCAGTCCTCAATATATTTGCCCATAGAACTGTCACCCATTACGGTATTCAGCAAGGCGCACATATATTCGCCGTAATAATGGCACTTGAGATAAGCCGTGCGGTACGCCACCACAGCGTAAGCCGCCGCGTGGCTCTTGTTGAAGGCGTATTTGGCAAATTCGTTCATTTCATCGAATATTGCGCTGGCGTCCTCGGCTTTATAGCCGTTTTTTTCCGCGCCCGCAATAAATACGGCACGCTCCTTGTTCATAACGTCTGCTTTTTTCTTTGCCATCGCACGGCGGATAATATCCGCACGCCCGTAGGTGTAGCCTGCCACTGCACGGCATATCTGCATTACCTGCTCCTGGTAAAGAATACATCCGTTGGTATCCTTCAGTATTCCGTCGGGCACGGGAAGGGGAGAGGACACTACACCCTCCGACCTGTTTTTTAAAAACCTCGGTATGGACTCCATAGGACCGGGTCTGTATATGGAAATACAGGTTATAATATCGCTGAAGCAGTTGGGCTTCATCTTCGTTATAAACTGCCTCATTCCCTCACTTTCAAGCTGGAACAGCCCAAGCGAATCTCCGCGGGACAGCATATCAAAGGTATCCTTGTCCGTAAAATCTATTTTTTCCACGGAAAAATCGGGTTGTTTTTCTCGTATAAGCTTTTCCGCGCCGTCTATTACGGAAAGATATCTCAGCCCCAGAAAGTCTATTTTAAGCAGTCCGAGGTCCGCAATAACGTCCATGGTGAACTGGGTTACGGGCACCGCTCCGTTTACCGATACGGGCACGTAATCGCATATGGGATTTTCGGTAATAACCACTCCCGCCGCGTGGGTGGATGCGTTTCTCGGTCTGCCCTCAAGTGACTTTGCGTAATCGAGCAGTTTTTTTACCGCAGGCTCTTTTTCATATCTTTCTCTTAATTCCTTGCTTCTTTCCAACGCCTTGTCAACGGTAATGTTAAACTCTCTCGGAATAAGAGAAGCTATGCTGTCCGTATCAGCGTAGGACATTCCCGTTGCACGTCCAACGTCCCTCACCGCCGCACGGCAGGCAAGAGTACCGAAGGTAACTATCTGCGCCACGTGGTCCGCACCATATTTTTCGGTAACGTAGGCAATTACCTCGCCTCTGCGCTCGTCGCAAAAGTCTATATCGAAGTCGGGCATGGAAACACGCTCGGGGTTAAGGAATCTTTCAAACAGCAGTCCGTTTGCGATGGGGTCGAGATCGGTAACGTATAAAAGATAGGAAACCAGACTTCCCACCGCACTGCCTCTGCCGGGTCCTACGGGAATACGCTTTCTTTTTGCATAGTTTACGAAATCCCACACGATAAGGTAGTATTCCACAAAACCCATGCTTTCTATAACCTCAAGCTCGTATTCCACGCGGGAGGTGTATTCTTTTCCTCCCTTTATCTGCCCTGCGGCAATACGCTTTTTGTAGCCCTCACGGCAAAGCGTACGCAAAAATTCCTTCGGCGTGCTTCCGTCTGCGGGACGGTAAGAGGGAAGCTGAGGTCTGTCAAATTCAATGGTCACGTTGCACTGCTCCGCAATGCGGCGAGTGTTTTCAACAGCTTCGGGAATATCCTTAAACAATTCCTCCATCTCGCGGGGAGATTTAAGATAATATTCGTTGCTGGGAAGCTTTATTTTGCTTTCGCCTATTTTTACTCCCGTCTGTATTGCCATAAGCAATTCCTGCACGGGCGCGTCTTCTTTCGTTAAATAGTGAACGTCGTTGGTGCATACGACGGGAATATCAAGCTGACGGGATAAAGATAAAAGACCGTGGTTTACCTTGTCCTGATCGGGCGCGCCGTTGCGCTGTAATTCAAGATAAAAGCCGCCTGCGAAAATATCCTTAAGCTTTTCGGCGTATTCCGCCGCGCGGGAATATTCTCCCGCAATAATATTTTTGGGTATAATACCGCTTATACATCCCGAAAGTGCAATTATCCCTTCGGAATACTTGGCAAGAGTCTCAAGGTCGATCCTCGGCTTCTGGTAAAAGCCTCTGGTAAACCCCTCGGAGCAAAGCCTCATAAGGTTTTTGTACCCCGTATTGTTTTTTGCGAGCAGTACCAGATGGCTCAGGTCCGCGTCAATGGGATAAGTTCTGTCCGCCATGGTGCGGGGTGCAAGATATACCTCACAGCCGATAATGGGCTTTATCCCTTCGGCAATGCAGGCGCGGTAAAACAACGCCGCACCGTAAAGCACGCCGTGGTCCGTAATAGCGAGTGAGGTCATACCAAGCTCCTTCGCCCGCTTTGCCACCTTGCTTATACGGCACTCGCCGTCAAGAAGACTGTATTCTGTATGAAGGTGAAGATGGGTAAATCCCATATCTTACTTCCTTTCAGTCTTGTATGTTTCTTGCTTCGTTTATCAGCTTGTTCAGTCTGTGATACAGCCCCGATTTACTTATGGGGCGCGAATGTAATTCCCTTAACTGCTCAAGATTATATTCGGGATATTCAAGTCTCAGCCTTGCCGTCTCCTGCACGGCGTCCGACATGTGTGACAGCACTCCGTGCTTTTCAAGCTTGTGTATGGCGTCGCAGGCCTCGGCGCTTGCCTCTGCCGTCCGCGTCATATTGGCAATTTCCGCGTTGTTAAGGCGGTTAAGGTTGTTTCTCGTTTCCTTCATCACCTTCGCTTCCATCAGCTCAAGGGCAAACTTTCCCGCGCCGATGACTGTAAGGAAATCCTCGATCCTTTCGCTTTCCTTGTAGTAGAGTATATACTCGTCGTGCCGCTTCAGCGCCTTGGGCTCAAGATCCATGGAGCAAAGCAATGAGTAGATATAATCCATGTATTCGTTTGTAAAGGATAGGGTAAGGTAGTATCCCTTGTTGGGATCCATAATATTCCCGCTGGAAACGAAAAGTCCCCTCAGCATTACCTTAAGGTCCTTGTCGCACTTGGGCTGGCACGCCTTGTGCTCAAAGCCGTGCACAAAGGCTTCGGTACAGTAATCCTTTTTTTCTTTTATTACGGATAAATAATCCTTTATATCAGACGAAAACGACATTATTTCAATATCCTTATTTCAGGCGTAAGGGTTACGCCCGTGTTTTCAAAAACGGTATTCTGAATATGCTTTATCAGGTTTTCAATATCCGCCGCGGTAGCGTCACCGGTGTTGACGATAAATCCCGCGTGTTTTTCGGATACCTGCGCACCGCCGATAGAAAAGCCCTTAAGACCGCACTGCTCGATCAGCGCACCTGCGTAATGTCCCTCGGGACGCTTGAAGACACTTCCGCAGGAGGGCATATCAAGGGGCTGCTTGTCGCTTCTCTTGCGCATATTTTCTTCGTTCTTGCTTTTTATCTGCTCTCTGTCGCCTCTTACGAGGTCAAAGGTAGCGTCAAGCACGAACAGATCCTTTTCCATAAGAATGCTGTGTCTGTATCCCAATTCAAGGCTTTCTGCGGGCAGCATGGATATTTCACCGTTAAGGTCAAGGACCCGCACGGAGGAAAGACAATCCTTTATTTCTCCGCCGTATGCGCCCGCGTTCATAAATACGCCGCCGCCTACGGTACCGGGGATACCGTACGCAAATTCCAATCCCGAAAGAGATGCGTCTGCCGCTGCCTTTGCCACTGCGGTAAGCTTTTCTCCGCACAGCGCGGTAAGCCGCGTTCCCTCAACGGTTATTCCCTTAAGCTTGTATGTGAATATTACGGTGCCGTTGTAGCCAACGTCGGGGAAAACAATATTGGAGCAATTTCCGACAATAATAAATTTTTCATTTTCCATACTGCATTCCCATACCGCCTTGCACAGATCCTCAACGGTATCGGGAAAGCAGGCACGCTTGGCAATACCGCCGACCCGCATGGTAGAATGGTCCTTAAGAAGCAAATCTTCAACAATGTTCTGCATTCAATTCCTCCGAACATTTATTTCCATATTGATTATACAATAAAACAAAGTAAATTACAATAAAAATAAGTAAGATTTTTTTAAGACTCCTTGACTGAACGGGGTATAATGTGTTAAAATTACCGTGTTAGTTATATTTAACGAACAAAATTCATTTTATAAGGAGAGTTTTTCTATGAAAAAGTTAGTTTCCCTTATGATGGTTGTAATGCTTTTAGCCGTTGCGGTAGTTCCTTTTTCTCTTTCTGCTTCTGCAGAAGCAACGACCTTTAATGTAACCCACTTCAACAATTCCGACGTTGAGGGTGCTTGCGTAATTTTCACCACCGCTTACAGCGGATGCACTTGGTGGGCACACGTTGCCTTCGCTCCTGTCGAGGGTAAAGAAAACACCTACGAGATAGTTGAAATCCTCAACGGTCTCGGCGACGGAAGCGGCGCTCCTCTCACCATTCCCGAAGGCGGCTTCGTATACGGTGTAAACGGCGGCAACAACTGGGCCGATCTTGCTCAGGCTGCAATAGATGCAGGTAACCTCGAATCCCAGTGGTGGTATTCCGCATATCAGGCAGATCAGGAATACTACACCACCAATTTCCAGAACGCGGCAACTCAGGCAATGATCACCGCTCTTGGCTCTTGGGCAGTAGGCGATATGTTTGTTTTTGAGGGTCTCAATCTCGATACCCTTGAAGTTCCCACCTCCACTCCCGATATTAATTGGTATGATGAGGGTTATACCTCCACCGCAACCTACGCGCCCGCTACGAACAGCGATATTCTCCCTCCCGAATCCACTCCCGCAGACGAATCCGATCCCGCAGATGAATCTACTCCTGCAGATGAATCCGTTCCCGCAAACGAATCCGTTCCCGCTGATACTTCCGCTTCCGATGACGTATCCAAGGGCGATAACGAGGGCGGCAGCAACACCTGGATATATATCGCTGTTGCAGTAGTCGTAGTAGCTGTAGTTGCAGTCGTAGTAGTCGTAGTTGCAAAAAAGAAAAAGTAATAAAGTGAGGTAAAGTAAAATGAAAAAAGCTTTAGTAATCTTTTCCTGCCTCGTGCTTGTTCTTTCCCTTTCCGTTATTTCCGTTTCTGCCGCTGCTGACGGATACGATTTCGTTTCTTCCGCAGTTCAGGTCGTAGTTAACGGCTCCATCGTCGGTGAAGGCGTGGTTATTATAACCGAAAGCGATAACATTCCCACCGCAAACCTTAAATGGGCTGTTTCCGTAGTGCTTGACGCAACCGAGACCGAGGGTGTATACTCCGTAGCCTTCGTTCACGTCGGCGACGGTAACGATCCCGCTATTACTCTTGAAGAAGGTCAGATCCTTCTCGGCGTTCACTCCGCAACCAGCGATCCCGCACAGATCGACCAGTATCAGAACGTAAACGGCAAAAACGCCGCAATGGCTCTTGAGCAGGGCGATACCGTTACTTTTACCGGTGTGGATCTTGAGGCAGGCACCGTAGCAGCAGATGCTACCATTATCGCAGGCGGCAATGCAAACGTTGATGAATCTACTCCCGCAGATGAATCCACTCCCGCAGACGAGTCCGTCCCCGCAGAAGACGAATCTGCTCCCGCAGACGACGAGTCCGCTCCCGCAAACGAATCTGCTCCCGCAAACACCTCCGACGCTGTTTCCGAAAGCGGCGAAAACGAGGGCGGCAACAACACCTGGATATACATAGTATGCGCAGTAGCAGCAGTTGTTATCGTAGCAGTAGTTGTTGTAATGGTTAAAAAGAAGTAAAAAACACCATAAATAAACAATTCACCCCAAAAAGCAATTTGCTTTTTGGGGTGATTATTTTTGTGCAGTATTTTTATTTACCCGTTCTGTTTGATATTCGTTCGCTGAAGAAAAGATGCTTGTGGTCGTAACAGCCTTCGTTTTCATCGGGCTCATCAAGATAATATATTACCTCTGCGGCAAGATACAGTTCTCCGTCATCTTTTACTGTAAGATAAAAATGGGGAGAATCGCTGTATTTTGCGGCATCTTCCGTTATCTTTTCCTCTGCCGATTCAACCAGCGCATCTGAAATATAAGTAACAAAGTTGTCCTCCGAATCGCTTAATTCAAGCGTTTTTTTGCTTGTCGGCAGAGTAAGGGTATATTCACCGTTTTCTGCGGTAATATATTTTGAAATTCCCGTTTGCTTGCCGTTTTTGCTTATCTCGTATGCGGACTGTTGTTTTTCGGAGGTATCACTGCAACTGTATAATAGTGCGCTGAACAAAAGCGTGACTGCGATTATCAAAACAAATGAACTTTTTTTCATTATATCCCATCCTTTCACGTTTGGTTTCACTTATAATACTTTGCAAAACCCTGTTTGGTTACATCGAAAAAATATTTTTTACAAAAAAGACCGCTTTTTTAAAATGCGGTCTTTAAAAATATTATTCAAAATCAACGCTCATTAATGTTCCGATAAAGAAGGGGATATTGTTTTCGCAGTCAATAAGCATATATACGAAGGGACTGTCGAGAATAATTGTTTTTTCATACATCGGCGCGCATTCGTCCTGCACTTCAACTACTGTTGCCGCGCCTGCCTTTGTACCCTTTTCACATACGGAAATAAAGGTTTTGTGCAAAACTCTGCCAATAAAAAGTTCTTCACCTTTCAGCGTGCTTATCCCCGTAAAATCCGCAACGTTCTTGTCAAAAGCATCTGTCATACCCATTGCTTTGAGTATATCGGACATTTCAACGTCATATTCCGTTTCGAACTTGGGGAGTCCTGCGTTTACCGATATGCTTTGTGCTTCGGATAATGTTTGATTAAGCTTTTCTCCGTTCAGTGTTTCTACGTATTCTGCTACGCTCATTCCTTCCTTAGGCTTCAGCACTGCGAAGGCGTATTTACCGTCCTTGTAGTATTTTATAAACCCTTCGGCGTTTTCGTCGGAAATATATTTGCTTTCTATACTGTACATCATTTGTATCGTCTGCTTTTCGCCGTTTTCTTTTGTGAATTCGTTTTCGCGCACGCTGTATTCGCCGTACATTTCTTCCCATTCCGCCTCAAATGCAAGGGCGTTTATAAGATACATTACGGCGTCCTCGGGTATCTCGTCAAGGATTTCGGGTATCATTTCCTCAGTCTTTTTGTTTACCCAATCGTTTATTTCATCTAACGTTTTGTCATCGTTAAAGGGTCTTTCGTAAATTCCTGCACCATAATAATCGGTATTCGTCTGTAAAAACTCATCGTTTGCGGGGAAACCGTTATCCAGCCATATGGAGTTTGCCAAATTAAGCTTGTACTTTTCTCCGCGAGGAAGTGAAGCCGAATATGCCTTAATAAATCCGTTCAGCTCGTCTACTGGCATTCCAAGCACGTTTTCCATTTGTACGAGCGTATTCTCAGCCGCTCCGTTTGCCGTCATAGAAAGCGCCACGAGAACGGACAGAGGAGATATAAGCGTGTTTTTACCCTCCTCGTTGCTCGCTTTGAAAAGACGTACCGCAAAGTCCGTTGCAGATTTACTGTCGGGCGAAGCTACCGGAAGCTTGTCGGTAACTGGTCTGCTGCTTTCCTCCGGCACGGAAACTGTAACGTCTGCGGGTTGGTTGCACCCGCAAAGCAGACAGATAAGAATTACAAGCGCGGTTACTGAAGCAAATACGTTTTTCTTCATAACTTTCATTCCTTTCACGTTTGGTTTCACTTATAATACTTTGCAAAACCCCGTTTGGTTACATCGATTTTAAAAAAAGACCGCCTTTTTAAAGCGGTCTTTTTTGTTATCGGGGTCCCCACGAAGCCGTAAGGCTTCGCGGGGTGATTATTATTCAAAATCAACGGGCATACCGGTTTCGTCGGACTTCGTGCAAGCCTCCATCAGCTTGAGAACACGCATAAGCTGTGCGTGAGTGATAAGCTGACTCTCGATACCGTCTACAGCCTTGGTAACGTTACGGTAGAAATCGTGTACGTCAGAGGAAACTTGAGGAATTTCGTGGGTCTTGATGGTATCGTCCTTACGGGGAGCCATAGTCTTTGTAAGACCTGCGGCGGTGCGTACGGGGATAACGTCCTTTTCGTCCCAGTTTTCTACGCAAACGATCTTTCCTTCGCAGGAGAAATCGTTAATAACTGCAGTACCGTTTTCGCCCTGCATATACCAACGGGGAAGGTTGATAAAGTTGCTGGTGCCAACCTCAAGATAAGCGCGAACGCCGTTCTCGAAGTTAAGAGTGAGACGGAATCCGTCGTCAACCTCGTAATTGGTAACGTGGTCGTACTGACAGTATATCTTTTTGATCTTGGAGGGAACCATAAGAAGCATCTGGTCGATGATATGAACGCCCCAGTCGAGCATCATACCGCCGCCGTGCTTTTTCATTCCGCGCCAGTCGCCGGGGATTCCGCGTGAGCCGTGTACACGGGATTCTATATTGAATACGGGACCGAGAACGCCGCTTTCGTAAACCTGCTTCATAGCAAGGAAATCGCAGTCCCATCTGCGATTCTGATGTACGGTGAACAGCTTTCCGGTTCTCTCGCTTGCATCGATCATAGCCTGCAGATCTTCGCTGCACATGGTAACGGGCTTTTCGCTTATAGCGTTTTTGCCGCTTTCAAGCACTTGAATGATCAGCTCGCGGTGAACGTCATTGGGAGTTGCAACGGTAACGATGTCCAGGCGCTCATCGTTAAGCAGTTCTTCGAGAGAAGAATAGGTGTTAATACCCTCGTTGCGTGCTATTACAAGTCTCTCGGGGTTAATATCCCATACGCCAAGCAAATTGCACACGTCGCTCTTTTTCAGATAATCTCCGTGCCACCAACCCATTCCGCCGTAGCCGATAATAGCAATATTCTTTTTCATTTTATGTACCTCTTTTTGCAGGGTGGTTTTCCCTGTGATGTTTAGCGTATTATAAACCAAACGGCAAAAAAGGTCAATAGATTTTACTTATTTTCTTCAACAATTTTCACTCCCGTTTTGGGTATCACAAGGCTTATTTCTATGCTGTCTACGTTTTCCTTTCGCGTGCTTCCAACGTCTATTCCCGCTTTTCTTATAAGCTTCACGGCGTTATCTATGGAGTTTACGAAGAATCTGACGTCCACCATTCCCACTACCCGTCGGTTACCCGTTTTTTCGCTTTCCGCACGATGCTTTATAAATTCTTCAATAGCCCTTTCCGTTTCCGCGGCGTTTAATTCCCGCTCTGATATCCGCTTTATCATAAACATTCGGTCTCCCTTGCTGTCAAGCTTAAGAAGCGCCCGCGCATGCCGTTCGGTAAGACCTTCGTTTATTATGGCGTCCCGCTCGTCGGAGGAAAGCTTTAACAGCCGCACCTTGTTTGCCACCGCGCTCTGACTTATTCCCAACGTCTCTGCCAGCTCGCTTTGGGTTGATTCGGTCATAAACATCAGCCTTTGCATCGCAAAAGCTTCCTCAAAGCAGTTCAGGTCCTTTCTTTGCAGATTTTCCGTCAATGCAAGTACCGCACTCCCGCTGTCATCGGATCTTGACAGTATGCAGGGTACCTTTTTAAGCCCCGCCTTTTTTGCCGCCTTAAGACGGCGTTCTCCCGCAATTAACTCGTATTGCTCGGGCGTTAATGCTTCTCCCGCAATGCTGAAGGTCGCCTTGTTGTCCCGCCTGCGTATTATCAGCGGAGATATTATCCCCACCTGCTTAATGCTTTCCGCAAGACGGTCAATATCTCCCTTGTCAAAATACCTTCTCGGCTGTGTGGGATTGGGCTTTATACTGCTTACGGGCACCATAAGTATTCTTTTTCCCTTTATTTTTGCATCAAATTCCATATATACACGTCCCTTTCCTTAATAAAACAAAAAACTGCGGCATCTGAATATACCACAGTTTATATGTCTTATTTTGTTATATTTGGGCGGGCAAAAAGAATTTTACGCATTTAAGCACCTTTTCGCCGTCCTTTTCGGTTATCTCGGCGATAGCGTAAAAGCCGTCCTTGCCGTATATTTTGTAACGGGTGCCCGTATCTTCGCGGATACCAAGCTTTTTTGCGGATATCGCCTGCCCGTTTGCAAACAGACGGTCGTAAAACTCGGGAAGTGTCAAGGGAGGGTAGGGGAATACTTCCTCAACGGGTATAAGGGTGTAATCGCCCTTTTTTATATCCTCCTCTGTGAAGGAGTCTTCCTTTTTAAAATCTCCCACTACCGCCCGTTCAAGATAGCTCATGGTGGCACCGCAGCCCAAAGCCGCACCGATATCCTCACAAAGCGTGCGTATGTACGTGCCTCTCGAGCAGGAAACGGTCATATAAAAGCCGTCCTCTTTTTGGAATGGCTCTATGGAATATACGGTTATTTTCCTCGCCTCACGCTCAACGGTTATACCTTGTCTTGCAAGATCCACAAGCTTTTGTCCGTCTCGCTTTAATGCGGAATACATCGGCGGTATCTGCATTATCTCTCCCACAAACCCCTTTGCCGCTCGGCAAAGCTGTTCGAAGGAGGGAAGCTCGCCCTCGTATCGGCTTAACTCGGTTCCGGTTATATCACCGCTGTCGGTGGTAACGCCGAGCTTTATTCCCGCAATATAGGTCTTGTCGTGGTCGGTCAGATATTCGCTTGCCTTAACGGCGGCACCAAGCATTATTGGAATCACACCGCAGGCAAGGGGATCAAGAGTACCGCAGTGACCTGCCTTTTTTGCGCCCGTCAGCCTTTTTACAATATTTACCGCCGTCTGGGATGTCATTCCCGTAGGCTTGTAAAAATTTATAATTCCGTCCGTCATAGCTTGCCTTCCAATGCCTTTACAAGCTTTTCCTTCGCCTTTTCGGGAGTGCCGTCAATACGGAAAGCCGCCGCACGCACGTGGCCGCCTCCGCCCATCTCACGGCAAAACGCCGCAACGTCAAAGTACTCGTTGGAGCGTAAGGAAACCTGCGCCTTTTCTCCCCTGGGACGAATGACGGCAGCCACCTCAACGCCCCCGATACGGCGGGGAATACCCTTTATCTCGTCAAGGTCTGCGTCCGTTGCGCCGATACCCTCGTAGTCCTCCTTGGATAAGGTGACCACGGCAAGCTTTCCGCCGTAAAACAATTCAACGGAATTGTACGCCGCCTTGGTAAGCGCAAGCGCTTCGGGAGTAAGACGGTCAAAAAGCATACGGTTTATCGCCGCAAAATCAATTCCCGTCTCCATCAGCCTTGCCGCAAGACGCATTGTCTGCGGGCGAGTGTTTGAATAACGGAACCCGCCGCTGTCCGAAGAAATGCCTGCGTACAGACATTCCGCCGCTTCCTTGTCAATGCCGACGGAAAGCTGGTCGTAAAGGTCGGCGATTATCTCGGCGTTGGATATAAAATCATCCCGTATAAGCAGTCTTTCGCAGGGGATGGTGTTCACCTTGTGGTGGTCAACGGAAAGATCGAAATGAGTAAGCACTCCCTGCATGCTTCCCAGCATCGCGGGGGTTGCAACGTCAACGCTTATAAGTGTCTTGTGCTCTTTTACGTCGGAAACGAAAATATCCTTTCCGGTAAAGGAAAGGAGCTTTTCGGGTATACCGTCAGGGCAGTATGCCCACGCGTTTTTGCCTTTTTTGCGTAACAGCATCACAAGTGCGGATGCACTTCCGATAGTGTCGCCGTCGGGACAAGCGTGGCATACTACCAGATAATCATCGTTGTCCAACAGAAAACGAGCAGTCTGTTCGTAATCCTGCTTTACCATTGGTTAATCCTCGCTGTAGGTAATGTTTTTAAGCATTTCGGATATATGCAATGCGTTTTCCGCGGAATGGTCGGGAATAAACACAAGCTTGGGCGTTATACGAAGGTTAAGTCTGCTTGCAAGCTCCTTGCGGATATATCCTGCGGCAGATGCAAGACCCTTGTTAACACCGTTGTCGGTGCCGAGAACGCTGTAATATACCTTTGCATAAGATAGGTCCTTGGTAACCTCACAGCCCGTAATACTTACGAACGCCTGTGTAATTCTCGGATCCTTTACGGTGCGGAGTATTTCGGTTATTTCTCTGGATGTTTCTTCGTTAATTTTATCTTGTCTGAAAGAACCCATCAGCGTTCAATTTCCTCCATAGTGTAGGCTTCAAGAATGTCGCCTACCTTAATATCGTTGAACTTTTCAAGTCCGATACCGCATTCGAAGGACTGAAGCACCTCTTTAGCATCGTCCTTGAAACGCTTGAGAGAGGATATCTTATCCTCGTAAATGATCTCACCGCTGCGGAGAACACGGATGCTTGCGTTTCTGGTCACCTTACCGTCGGTAACGTAAGAGCCTGCGATGGTGCCTACGTTGGGAACGCGTATGGTCTGTCTTACTTCAGCTCTGCCAAGGATGACCTCGCGGAACTTGGGAGCAAGCATACCCTTCATAGCGGCGGTAACCTCGTCAATACATTCGTAGATTACGCGGTAGGTACGTACGTCAACCTTGTCGCGGTTTGCCATTTCAAGTGCAACTCTGTCGGGACGGATGTTGAATCCGATAATAATAGCGTTGGATGCGGATGCAAGCATTACGTCGGATTCGTTTATAGCACCGGTTGCGGCGTGGATAACGCTTACCTTGACTTCCTCGTTGGAAAGTCTTGCAAGGGAAGCCTTTACAGCCTCTGCGGTACCCTGAACGTCAGCCTTAACGATAAGATTAAGCGTCTTTACGCCGGAGCCGATCTGGTTGAACAGATCCTCAAGGTTAGCCTTAGCCTCTGCCTTGAACTGCTCCTCCTTCTCCTTGGTCTTACGCTGTTCAACAAGCTCTTTTGCAAGACGCTCGTCGGAAACGGCACGGAAGGTATCACCTGCGGCGGGAACCTCGGAAAGACCCATTACCTCAACGGGAGTGGAGGGACCTGCCTCCTTGACCTTTTCGCCCTTATCGTTGGTCATGGAACGGATACGGCCTACGGTGGAGCCTGCGATGATATAATCGCCTACGCGGAGAGTACCGTTTTGTACCAGAACGGTGGCAACGGGACCTCTGCCCTTGTCAAGCTTCGCCTCGATAACTGCGCCCTGTGCGGGACGGGAGGGGTTAGCGGTAAGCTCCATCATATCTGCGGAAAGGGTTATCATTTCAAGCAATTCGTCGATACCCTGACGCTTGAGTGCGGATACGGGTACTACGATAGTATCGCCGCCCCATTCCTCGGGAAGCAGCTCGTAGTTGGTAAGCTCCTGCTTAACTCTGTCGGGATCTGCTGCGGGACGGTCCATCTTGTTGATTGCAACGATAATATTTACTCCTGCAGCCTTTGCGTGGTTTATAGCTTCAATGGTCTGAGGCATAATACCGTCGTCAGCGGCAACAACGAGAACTGCAATATCGGTAAGATTTGCGCCTCTTGCACGCATTGCGGTAAACGCTTCGTGACCGGGGGTATCAAGGAAGGTGATAGGCTTTCCGTCTATCTTAACGCTGTATGCACCGATATGCTGAGTAATACCGCCTGCCTCGCCTGCGGTAACGTGAGTATCACGTATAGCGTCAAGGAGAGAGGTCTTACCGTGGTCAACGTGACCCATAACGACGATAACGGGTGCACGGGGAACGAGATCCTCTGCCTTGTCCTCTTCCTCGGTAAACAGCTTTTCTTCTATGGTAACGACTACCTCCTTGGTTACCTTAATGCCGAATTCGTCAGCTATAAGGTATGCGGTATCGTAGTCGATGGCTTCGTTAACGGTAGCCATAACGCCCATAAGCATAAGCTTCTTTATAACCTCGCCTGCGGCGGTCTTCATACGGGAAGCCAGTTCGCCTACGGTGATCTCGTCGGGCACGGTTATGGAAAGCTGTACGGGCTTGGGCTTTGCCGCGGGCTTGGGCTGATTTTTGCCCTTGTCGCCGGGCTTTCTCTGCTCATGCTGAGGACGGTTGTTGTTCTTTTTCTTAAGCTTTTGCTTACCGCCTGTAGCAGATGCGGCACTGCCTGCAAGATTATCGTACTTTTCGTCGTACTTGGAAAGGTCTACGTTTGCGGTACCTCTGGTATCTACCACGCGCACCTCACCGCGTACCTTCTGCTTCTGGGGCTGCTGCTTGGGAATGGGCTTGCCCTGCTTTATAGCCTGCTCCTGAAGCTTCTTTTGCTTTTCAGCCTTTGCGGCAGCCTTTTCCTCTGCCTTGCGCTTTTCTTCGGCATCGCGCTTTGCCTGTTCCTCTGCCTTCTTTGCGTCTATCTTATCCTGATAAGATTTAAAGAAAGCGGTTATATCGATCTGATTCTGCTGTGTATAATATTCGAATATAATGCTCAGCTCGGGACCCTCCAACGCGGTCATGTGGCTCTTGTTGCCCATACCGTGTGCCGCAAGCAGATCTATTATCTCCTTGCTCTTGACATTAAGATCCTTTGCCAGAGCGTTAACTCTGTATTTATTATCTCCTGTCGTAGCCATTATCAGTTACCTCCCAATAATTTCTTTACGGCGTCTGCAAATCCTTGGTCGTTTACCGAAACGCAGGCGGTGGCGGTTTTACCGAACGCCCTTCCAAGTTCAGCCGTGTCAACGGGTATAAATATTGCTTCCGTTTTGTAATACGCCGTTTTATCGTTGATAAGCTTTTTCGTTCCGTCGGATACGCTTTCGGATGCCACGACCAACGCCGATTTTCCTTTGCGTACCGATTCAATAGTATTTTCAGTGCCTACCGAAAGCCTGCCTGCTTTTTTGGCAAGCCCCAGCAAGCTTAAAACCTTTGTCATTTTTCCTCCGTTGCAACGGGGATCCCATCGTAGATCTCCTCGGGCACCTTCACCTGCAGCGCTCTTTCTATTCTGCCTCCCTTTTTTGCGTTTTTAACGCACGTCGGGTCCTTGCAGATATAACAGCCTCTGCCGTTCATCTTGCCGGTGGGATCTATAATTGCAGTGGATTCCGTCCGCACGATTCTGACAAGCTCGTGCTTGGGCTTTTTTTCTCCGCAGGAAATACACTTTCTTACGGGATAAACTTTTTCGGTCAAGCGTTATCAACCTCTGCTTCAGCATTTTCCATAGCGGATCTGCTGCTCTTAATGTCTATTTTGCATCCGGTAAGCTTTGCGGCAAGACGTGCGTTCTGACCTTCCTTACCGATAGCCAGCGAAAGCTGATCCTCGTTAACGATAACTCTGAACGCCTTGTCGCTTTCATCAAGCTTGCTTACGGAAAGAACTGCCGCGGGAGCGAGGGATGCGGCAACGAACTTCTCGTAATCCTCGCTGTAGGGGATAATGTCGATCTTTTCGCCGGCAAGCTCCTTGGTGATGCTGTTCTTTCTTGCGCCTCTGGAGCCGATGCATGCACCGATAGGATCAACGTTGGGATCGTTGGAAACCACCGCGATCTTGGTTCTGCTTCCCGCCTCACGTGCGACCGCCTTTATTTCAACGGTGCCGTCTGCGATTTCGGGAACCTCAAGCTCAAAGAGTCTGCGTACGAGACCGGGATGGGTACGGGAAAGCACGATAGAGGGACCGCGTCCTTCACGTCTTATCTCGGTAACGTATACCTTAACTCTGTCGCCTACGTTGAGAGTCTCGCCGTTTATCTGCTCGTGACGGAACAGTGCCATTTCGTTACTGCCAAGCTCAAGTGTTGCGTGTCCCGTGGTGGGGTCAACTCTTACTACTACGCCGGTAACGATCTTGTCCTGCTTGTCTTCGTATTCCTTAACCATCATACCGTGCTCTGCTTCGCGGATAGACTGAACTATGACCTGCTTTGCGGTCTGCGCGGCGATACGGCAGAATTCCTTTGTCTTTATCTCTATCTGGTATTCGTCGCCAAGCTGATATCTCTTGCTCTTTTCGCGAGCCTGCTCAAGAGAAATTTCGGTACGGGGATCCTCTACCGTTTCAACTACGGTAAGAAGCTTGTAAAGACGGATATCGTGCTTTGCTTCGTCAAGCTTAACTCTTGCATTTGTAAGTCCGCCGGAATCCTTTTTGAAAGCGGCAAGAAGTGCTGCCTCCGTGCGCTCGATCATATATTCCTTGGGAATGCCCTTTTCCTTTTCAAGGGCGGCGAGGGATTCAAAAAACTCTTTGTTCATTTTTTTAACTCTTTCCTCCGTTTTATTCAAGAATCGAAGTCATCTTCGAAATTATTTTTCTGTCTATTTGGGTTTCGTTTACGGTTACCGTGTCCTTGTCAAAGGCGGTGATAACTCCGTTGTACGCCTTGCTTCCGTTAAAAGCGGCAAATAGCTTTACTTCGGTGCTCCAGCCCTCTTTTATCGCTCTTTCAAGATGCTCGTCGGTGCGAAGCACACGGGTAAGTCCCGCGCCGGAAACTATCAGCGAATACGCCTGCTCGATAGGGTCTGCTTCGTCCAGCAGGGGATTGATGGTGTTGGACGCCTTCTGGCAATCCTCCAGGGAAAATCCGTTCTTTCCCTCAAGCTCTACTTCCAGTATCTGCTCCTGACCTTCCTTGTAAAAGGTTACGTCCCAGACGGAATAATCCATTTTCGCCATTACGGGCTCAACCAGAGCGCGTACCGTTGCGGCAATATTCTGCTTCATATCTTACCTCTCTTTTTATCGGGGTCCCCGAGAAGCCGTAAGGCTTCTTGGGGTGATTTAAGTAAAAATCAAGAGTGGGTCTTGACCCACTCTTGTTTCCTCACATTAATCTTTACACAGTATAACACAGTATTTTGCGTTTTGCAATAGTTTTATTCAAATTATTGTGCCAAAAATCCGCTTTTTTCAACCTTTCCCAATCGGTGAACAGTCCCGTCACCTTTTTTGCTCTTGTTTTACCCGAATAGCTGGTTACCGTGCGGGTGGAAATATAACCCTTTTCTATAAGCTTGCTCATTGCGTCGGTCACCTTTGCGGGGGTTGCGGTCTTACTTAATGCACAAACAGCCTTTACGGTCTTTTCCTTGGTGGGAATATCGCGGGAGTTGCTTTCCTGCGCTTGCTTGAGGACGTCGAATATCAGGCGGTAATAAGACCCGTGGAGATCCTCCTCCGTGGGAAGAGTCACACACCAGCTCGCGGTCTGCTGGAGCTGACGGGAAAAAGAATCCTCAATGCCGTAAATGCCGACTTCTTTTTTACAAAAATTCTTAAGAAACGAAACTACCGAGCTGAAATGCCCGTCTCCCGAAAAGATGATGAACGTGTTTATATCCTCGGACGACAGTGCCTTCTGGTAAATATTATCCAGAATAATAAAATCGGTAAAATCCTTTTTAACACCGGTGGTGTTACGTGTATCGATAATACGGTTTGAATACGGGCGGATACGGGATATCTGATCAGCTAACGATTTGTGTGAAAAGTCTGCGAAAAACGTGACCTCCACTAAATTCACCTTGGAATTAAGCTCCTCGAACCACCCTTTAATGTTCGGTTGTATACCGAAATTCCGCTTGAGGGAGATATACCAATGCTCGTAATCAACGAATGCAACGGCTTTCGGCAGACCGTTGTTCAGACTGATGGTACGGCTTTGCTCCTCGCGCGGCTTTCTCAAAAACAGCGAAATGCTCCTTCTACCTCCTTTCTTTTTTACGTTCACTGTATATTATTATACTTTACCCCTTTTAAAATGTCAAGTATTGTCAAATGCTCAATTCCTCTTTTAAGTGGGATATTATCCGCTTTTCCAGCCTCGATATATAGGATTGGGATATACCCAGCTCATCTGCCACCTCCTTTTGAGTTTTTTCCTTTCCGTCGCTTCCCGCCGCCATTCCGAACCGCATTTCTATAATTTTTCTGTCCCTTTCGGGCAGTCTGTGTATGGCGCGGCGCACCGTTCGCTTTTCCTCGCTTTCCTCAAGCATACGGTAAACGAAATCGCCGTCGGTCCCCAAAAGGTCGGAAAGCAGCAATTCGTTTCCGTCCCAGTCTACGTTAAGGGGCTCGTCAAGGGACATTTCGCACCCGCGGGACGCGTTTTTGCGTATATACATGAGTATCTCGTTTTCAATACAGCGGGACGCATAGGTGGCAAGCTTTATCTGCTTGTCGGATTTAAAGGTGTTCACCGCCTTCATCAGACCGATGGTGCCGATGGAAATAAGGTCTTCTATCCCTATATTTGTGCTCTCAAACTTTCTCGCTATGTACACCACGAGACG
This sequence comes from Clostridia bacterium, assembly GCA_017625615.1. Classification (GTDB taxonomy): domain Bacteria; phylum Bacillota; class Clostridia; order Oscillospirales; family CAG-382; genus SFLA01. The sequence goes on along the minus strand of JAGAKP010000006.1, from coordinate 23,566 downwards.
GAGGTTATGCTCAATAAGTATCTTTTTCGCCTTTTCGTCCTCGGGCAGTCTTTCGGTAAGATAAGCTTCCTCCTCTCGGGAAAGGGGAGGTGGAAGTGTTACGGGCCCGTTTATATAGTATACTTCGTCCGTTATGCCAAGCATCCTTTTAATTTTTTCTATAGTCTCGGTCATTTTCAAAAAATTCATCATATCACCCTTATATAGGAGGCATAAGCCCGTCGTAGGTTCCCGTAAAACGGTTTCCGTTTACCAGCGCGATAATTATACGCACCTCTCTCTTTTTCCTTTTTCCGAATTCACGTATAAGGCATTTTTCTGGACGGAACCCGTATAAAATATCCCTTCCCGCCGCCGTACGCACGGGAATCAACCGAAGTGACTTGGGAAACGCCCCTTGCAGATCGTCGCTTATATCACCGAACACCTCCTTGGATACCACCATAACGGGATCCAGCGATATGGGATCAGTCAGCATATTTCCGTTGTCCTTCATCAAAAACGCCTTGTATTCCTTGCCGCAGGCGGTGATATATGCGTGTACCCCGCCGGAAGCGCTGTTTTTTCTGCAAACGTACAAATACCCCGCCGTAAGTGAAAGGGCGCAAAGAAAGCATATAATGACACCTCCGCTTCCCAATGCGGATATATTTTCTTCATTCCCGCCCGTCATATATACGAAGGCGTAAACTATCCCTCCCGCCGCGGCAGAGGATACCGTAAATATCGCCGTATTTGCGAGAATACGCTGTTTTCCAAAGGATATCAGTACCATTAAAAATGCCATTGCTATATGTAAAGGCAGAATACTCACCGTTACGAGACACAAAAGGGTATATATACCACCTGCGGCTGCGGATAATATCAGCCTCCACACCTTAAAGGGCGTGTTGGTCAGCCGTGCGGTTATATATAAAAACAAAAGGTCAAAACCCATATTCAGAATAAAATATACGTCCGCGTATACGGTCACAGTCATAGCTTCACCTGCAGTGGTATGTTTTACTGTTAAGAGTATACTCTCAACAAAAAGTAAATGTTGTCATTTCGTGGCAGAAGGATGCATATTTTTTATGGGTGATGTATTTTATGAAAAAAAGAAAAATAGCTCTGCGCGGGAAAATATTATCCTGCCTTTTCCCCCTTTTGCTCATTATTGCAGCGGTATATCTTTTTGCCACAGCCTCCTTTCCCGTTTCCTCGGGCGGGGAAGTACCCGCCTACAGCGTGTTCGATATAATAGAAAGAATAACGGAGGGATAAAAAATTTTCATTCTTTTTCCCCGCCTTAATATCCGCCTGCATATTCTAACGCTTCCTTGTCTCGGGGTATTATTGTATATAGAAGGCTTGTATCCCTTTTGCCTCCTTGTGCTCGCGGCACTCCTGCACGAGGCGGGACATCTCTTTGCTATCCGAATATCGGGCGGCAGTGTAAAACGTGTTGACATAATGCCCCTCGGCGCGCGGATAGTCACCTCGGGCACCCTGTCCCAAGAAAACGATATTGCGATCTATTTATCGGGACCTCTCGTAAATCTTGCAGTATTCGCACTTGTCTTTGCGCCCGCATATTTTTTCCGCTTGCCGTATCCTTTGTATTTTGCTTTGGCAAACCTTTTTCTTGCCTTTGTAAATCTTTTGCCCCTTGCGGGCAACGACGGATATTGCGCCCTTATTTCTTTTTACTGTAACCGCTATGGAGAGGGAAGCGAGCACGTCTTTGTGAAAAGGGCAGAAGTCTTGTCAAAATGGGCGTTTTTTATTCTTTCCGCGCTGGCGGTGGTCTTTTCCGGCTTCAATCCGGGTGTCATCGGACTTACTGCCGCCGCCAATATTTACAAAAAACATTGAAAAACGTAAAAATAAGTGGTATAATGTATTAAGTGTCGTTGAAAGAATATTTAAAATGAAATCAAAATTACTTATATTACTCTTACTCGTTGTTATGGTTTTTTCGGCTTGTAACGGTACGGCTGACGTGTCCGATACACCTTCCCAAGGCGGAGAAGTGTCCGAAAAGAGCGAATCCTCCCTTCCCGAAGCGGAAAGCACTCCCGTAGAGAGCGAGCCTGAGGAAAGCATTCCTGAAGAAAGCGATCCCGTTGAGAGCGTTCCCGAGGAAAGCGAACCCGAAGAGAGCACTCCCGCCGAGGAAAGCACTTCTCACGAAACAAGCACTTCTCCCGAAACCTCTGTTCCCGCCGAGGAAAGCAAGGACGAGGTAGTGAACGAGTGCCGCGTTACCGTTAAATTCTGCCGCTTTTCCGAAAAGCCCTATGCGGTAGTCCTCGGTAAGTGTGACGAGGGCGCTACCATCACGCTCACCTGCGGAAACAAGACATATACCTCCGAAAGCTGGCACGGCTGGTATTCCGTACGCTTCCTTTGCACCGCAAGCAAGGCCGAGGTCACCATCACGCAGAAGATAAACGGCAAGCAGGTTGGCTACGCCCTTGAAACCACCGTATATCCCAAAGCGGCAGGCACGTCCGAGGGCGTCGTTGCAGGCGGAAACTTCCAGTTCTTTTATCAGAAGTGCCTCCGCGATTTCCAACACACCAATCTCTATAACGCAGGCACTCTCGATAATCTTAAAACCCGCGTTGCAGGACGTATCTCTACCCTGAAGAAGGCAAATCTCGATACCGAGATAATCTATATGGTAGTTCCCGCGGCAATGACCGTATACCCCGAGCTTGTTCCCGAGCAGTACGAGCAGGGTAAGGGTGACAGCCGTATGGATCAGGTTCTCGATACTCTTTCCGCCGCAGGTGCAACGGTCATCGACCTCCGCACCGCCTTTGAGGAGCACAAGAACGACGAATATCCTCTTTATTTCAAGACCGACAGCCACTGGACGGATTACGGCGCGTTTATCGCGTATCAGGAATTGTTCAATCACATTTCCAAGTCCTTCCCCGAAGCAGCACCCCGCTCCTTTGAGGAGTTTAACTGGAAGGGTGATTTTTACAAGAGCGGCGATATGCCCGTTTACCTCAATATGATCTCCGGCAGCATATACGAAAACGGCAAAATAACCAACAGCGATATCCTCGAATACGGCTGGTACCGCACCTTTGACAAGAGCGTTTCCGTTAACAAGAATATAACCTCAGTTCCCCGCTACCGCGCAGACGTTCAGATGGTCTACAGCACCGAGGTAACTTGGGCACATACCTTCAATACCGGCAGAAGCGAGCTTCCCTCCTGTATGGTAATGCACGATTCCTTCGGTACGCAGATATTCGATATCCTTGCCGAGCGTATGGATACCACCGTATATCCCGCAATGTGGGATTATACCTATAAGGCTTCCACCATTAGCACCAAGCAGCTGGATTACGTTATCTATATCCTTGCAGAATGGAATCTCGATTCCGTTGTTTATAACTAAAAAGCTTTACGCCGCCCCACTTCGGGCGGCGTTTGTATTGACTTTTATTATCTTTGTGGTATAATGTAAAAAAATTGATAAATCAACGTTTTTCGCAGGAGCTTGCCTTATGATAAACAGATTTGAGAGGTTTTCCGTTGCAATGATGGAGATATTTCATTATTGGCACAAAATAACCGCAGACGAAATGGAAAAGATCGGTCTTAAGGGTACTCATTCCACATATTTGTCCGTGCTGTCCCATTATGAGGAGGGCATAACCGCCACTCATCTTGGCGACCTTTGCGGCAAGGATAAAGCAGACGTTTCCCGAACTGTCGCTTTAATGGAAAAAAAGGGACTCGTCACCAAGGAGGGAAGCGGCACCAACCATTACCGCGCCCGCATAATTCTTACCGATGAGGGCAAACGGGTTGCCGCCTTCGTTCGTGAAAGAGCTTGTCTTGCCGTCGAAACGGCAGGCAAGGGACTTTCGGATTCGGAGCGTGCCGTGTTCTATAATTCTCTTGAGCGTATCGCGGAAAATCTCGCCAGTTTAAGTCAGGAGGGATTACCCGAATAATGGCAGATAAAACAAAAAAAGCCCTATGTGCCGTAAACCTTATGCTGACAGTCTTTACTGCCGTAATGTGCTTCGTCTACCGCGCAAATTACAGTATTGTTCTTAAGGCTGTCACCGCCTCGGGATTTGTTTTAATGGGCGCTGTAAATCTGGGATATACCTTTTTTGCAAAGAAAAAAATACTTTTTCCCTTGCTCATCTTTTTCGGACTCTCCCTTTGTATGGCTGGCGACGTGGTGCTGTTCAACGATTTTATTGCGGGCGCGCTCATTTTCGTGTTGGGACACCTTCTGTATATCGCGGCGTACTGCGTCTTGTGCAAGCCCGCATGGCGTGACGTTATCGTAACTGTTGCAGTCTCGCTTGTGTCCGTTCTGTTCGTTACGTTATATCCCGCCTTCAGCTACGGCTCTTTTCTTATGACCGCCGTGGCTGTGGTGTACGCTCTGGTGATCTCATTTATGCTGGGTAAAGCTCTTTCCAACGCTATTCGCAGTAAGGACGGAGTAAGCCTTACTCTCCTTGCGGGAAGCGTAATGTTTTTCGTGTCGGATTTAGCCCTTGCCTTCAGCATTTTCGGCGGAGACCCCTCTTGGGCAAGCCCTTTATGTATGTTCACCTATTTCCCCGGACAGTGCGTGATCGCCTTTTCGGTATACCTTTATAATATCAAAAAACAGCTCCCGTAACAGGGAGCTTGTTTTTTATGTAAAAAATGTTAACAAAATGCTTGCGTTTTCACATTATTACTATTGCAATTGGTTTTTTTGTGTGTTAAAGTATATAATGTCGTTATTTGTGTTGAACACAAAAAAGAAAGGAAAAAACGTTTTATGCACGAATTGGGTGTGCTTTGCCACGCAGTGAAAACGGTAAGCGAGATAGCCGAAAAAAACAAGATAAAATGTATAAAGTTTATGACTTTGGAGGTAGGCGAATCCTCGTCCTTCGTTCCCGCTTTTCTTGAAAAGCTTTTTCCCGTGGCAACAGAAAATTTTCCTTTGCTTAAAAACGCACAGCTCCGCATACGGATGGCGCCCGGTAACGGACTTATTATTAAAGAGATCGGATATTGATTACTATGAACAAAACAGAGCTTAAAGAAAACACCGTTATGCAGGCGAGCAATATTGACGAGCAGGGCAACGTCCTTTATCTCGACCGGGAGCGTCTTGACCGCAAGGAGGTAGGCTTTCCTCCCTTTGAAAACAAGCGCAACGGCTTGGGAATATACAATTTCCTTAAAGAGCACGTTATTTATATGAGTGATAAACGCTGGCCTTTTGCACTCAAGCTTTATAAAATGTTTATAAAGTTCTCCGTATGGATGAAGCAGGGCGGCTTGAAGGCAAAAATATACAAAAAAGGTATAATGCTTTCTCCCGATATGGAGGCGCACACCTCAACCGTGGTAATGCCTCTCCATGTGGATATTACCGATAAAAGCGAAAAGGTCGTAGTCCCCATGGATATGATCAAGGCGTCCCTCAAAAACGCCACCTTTATCGGCGGTATGGACTCCTGCCTTTGCCGCGAGGCAAACGATTGCAAGGACTTCCCTCACGACGTGGGCTGTCTCTTCCTCGGCGAAGCGGGCAGAGTTATCGTAAAGCATAACCTCGGCAAAGAAATAACCTACGAGGAAGCCTGCGCCCGCGTAGACAAAGCCGCATCCTACGGTCTTATGGGACAAGCGGTATGGGTAGAGGTAGAACAGCTCCTTTGGGGTATCCGCAACGATCAGATGGATAAATTTCTTGAGATCTGCTTTTGCTGTCCCTGCTGCTGTATCGCTATGCGCCTTGCCCGTAACGCCACTTCCAAGGAGCGCCACCGCTTCCACCCCTCGGGTTGGACAGCAGTACCTGACCGTACCAAGTGTATCGGCTGTAAGGCGTGCGTATCCGGCGTAAACGGCTGTCCCGTTGAGGCTATCACCTTCGGCGAGGACGGAAAGGTAGTTATTGATCAGGAGCTCTGCGTTGGCTGCGGTATATGCAAGAATAAATGTAATATGGACGTTATCAAGCTCAAGCAGACCATGCCTATGCGTGAAGACCTCCACGAATACTTTATGAAGGACTATAACCTCGATCTCAAGATCTGGGAAGAATAATATGGAAGATATAAAAATAATAGAAGTAAAGCAAAGCGTGTTTCAAAATAACGATGAGGACGCAAACCGTTTAAGAGAAAGTCTTAAGCAAAGCAAAACCTTTTTGCTCAACCTTATGTCATCGCCCGGCTCGGGCAAAACCAGCGTACTCCTTGCCGTTTCCAAGTATCTTAAGGATAAAGTGAAAATGGCTGTTATGGAGGCGGACATAGATTCCGCCGTGGACACCGCAACCATGCTTGAGGCGGGCGTGCCCTCCATACAGATCCACACCGGCGGTATGTGCCATCTTGATGCGGATATGACCCGTCAGGGGTTAAAGGAGCTTGGCTATGAGGATTACGAGCTTGTTGTCCTCGAAAACGTAGGAAACCTCGTGTGCCCCGCAGAGTTTGATACGGGCGCCGTAAAGAATATGACCATCCTTTCCGTGCCCGAGGGACACGATAAGCCGCTCAAATATCCCCTTATGTACGAAACCAGTCAGCTTCTCGTAATAAATAAGACCGACGTTCTGCCCTATTTCGACTTTGATACCGCAAAGGTAGAGGAGTATGCGAGAATGCGCAACCCCGATATAGATATCCTTTACGTTTCCGCCAAAACGGGGGAGGGAATACCCGCTCTCGCAGATTGGATATATAAAAGCGTACAGGCTTGGAACCAATAATAAACACAAAAAAGCTCCCGAGAAAATCGGGAGCTTTTAATATTCGTATTATCAGTCTGCAACTGCGTTGGAGGCTTCTTCCTCAGCGGCGTTGATCTTTCTCCAGTTCTTCAGCTTGAGAGAAGCGAGATCTCTGTAGCCGAAGTAGTAGGTATCGCCGATACCGGAAAGCTTGGAGGACTTAACGTAGCAGCTTGTGTAACGGAACAGTGCGGTTGCGGGACATTGGTCAGCAAGGATCTGCTCTGCTTCGTGAAGCTTTTCTGCTCTTACTTCGCGGTCGCTTTCGTAGCAAACCTCGTCCATAAGCTTATCGTATGCTTCGGATTCCCAGTTGGTCTGGTGTGCGGTGTAAACGTCTTCACCGGTGAGGGAAGGCTCAACTGCGCATCCGCTGTAGCGGGTTGCGAAGGAGGAGAGCCATGCGTAAGGATCGGTGGAGTTAACAACGTTGGTAACACCGATAACGTCAAAGGTACGCTCGGAAAGTGCGGTTCTGTACTCTTCCTCGTGGAGACCTACGAGCTCAACCTTAAAGCCAAGCTCCTTCCAAGCCTTTGCTGCGTATTCGGCAATTGCTTCGTATACGTTTTCGTAAACGACCTTACGCTTATTGCCGTTCATAAGGTCTTCGGTTTCGGGAATAAGATATGCAATAGAGATAGTGCCGGTCTTCTTGCCCTTCATAAGCTCTTTTGCCTTGGAAAGGTTTGCGGACGCGCTGAACAGATCTCCGCCTTCTTCGCGGAAATCATTCTTTCTGCCGGTGTTGAATACGCCAGTGGGAACGTAGCCGGTAACAGCCTTTTCGCCGGTGCCGGTAACGGAAGAAACTATTTCGTTTCTGTCAAGTGCCATAGAGAGCGCTTGACGTACTTCCTTGGAAGCGAGAAGCTCGTTGGAGGTGTTGAAATAGTAAACGTAAGTAGCGAGCATATCAACCTCGTCCTTGGCATCGTCACCGTAGGTAGCGTAGGAAGCCTTGTCGAAGTTACTCATAAGGAATATGTTTCCTTCCTCAAAGCGGTTTGCCTGGAATGCGGTATCGGTGATACGCTTATCCTCGTCAACACTCTTGAGAATAGTGTTTTCCTGATAAGTAATGGTAATTCTGTAGGGCTTAACAGCCTTGTCGAGAGCCTGTTCGCTGTCTCTGTTGTAGGAAGCGTTTCTCTCAAGAACCAGACGGATACCTTCTTCAAGGTTCTTTACACCGTAAGGACCGTTACAAACTATGGAAGCAGCACTTGCGTCCCATATAGCGCCGTCCTTCTCTGCGTCGGTAATAATATCCTCACGCAGGGGAACGAGACCGGTGCAGGCGATCTGCTCTGCAAAGAGGTCTATATCGTAGTCTACCTCAAAGGTAATGCAAAGAAGAGTATCGTCAACTGCGGCAATACCGAGGTCGTCGCTGGTCATAGCGCCGGACTTAACAGCCTTTGCGTTCTTGATGGGGTAGAGTATAGATGCATAAGGGCTTTCAAATGCGGGATCGAGAATTCTCTTCCACGCATAAATAACGTCATCGGCAGAAACCTTACGTCCGTCGTTCCAGTAGCTGTCACGCAGAACGAAATACATCTGGTATTCACCGTAAACGGTATCGTAATAACCGTACCAATCCTCTGCCAGTGCGCCGACGACCTTACCGTTTTCGTTAATAGCGGTAAGACCCTCGTACACGAGACCGAGTATCTGTGTAACGTCGGAATCAAGCTGTACTACTGCAGGATCAAGGCAGTAGGGGAAAGAAGACATATACACGGATATGTTTGCTCCCTTTTCCTCGTCCTTAAGCGACGAACAGCCGGTCAATGCTACGAGAGCCATAACGGCGACAAGCGTAAATGCGATAAATCTTTTCATTATCTGTTCCTCCCGGATGATTTGCGAAGGTACTTCACAACAATTCATAATATTATAGCATTGATGTTAAAAATAATCAATAGGTAAAAACCGAAAAACTTATTTTTATTACTTTTGACGAATGTTATGTTTACCACCTATTGACAAAATCGGTCCTGCGTGGTATATTTTACACAGACGGCAGCGTGTTGCCGTACAAATTCAAGCCGAAAGGGGCGTTTTTTAATGAAAAGCTTATATTTGCCGGAAGTAAAATACGTTCTCTTTGCTTTTTAGTCTTGTTCAAAAAGCATATAAATGTGTTCACATCCGGTTTCGGGTGTATTTTTTTGCGTTTCACCCGAAGGGGTGTTTTTTTGTTTTTCGAAATATTCCTTATATAAGCTTAAGGCAACCATCATTTTTTATTAAGGAGGTTTTGTTTTTTGCTTTTCACAAATCATTTTTTCGGAGGAATATTATTTGAAACGACTTAAAAGCTTTTTACTTTCAATGGATAACAGCACTACCACCTATAAGGCTATGTACGAGGGGGAAATACTCGTCCCCGCGGGAAGCTACGGAAACCCCTCTCCCGAGCCTATCGTAGAATCCGACCCCACCTATTGGTACGGCGATATTTCCGTGCGTATAGAAACCACCCACAAAAACGCCAAGGACAAGCCTACCCTGACCTTTATGATACCCGCATCCCTTATGGGAATATCGGATTTTTCCGTTGCCGCGGCGGATTTTTGCCTGCGCCGCCTTGCTCCCTATATAGACAAGCTTAACGAGGGAATCTTCAACCGCGCCCGTCCCGATAAGGAAAACGGCGCTTATTATCTGTATAAGCCGGGCGGCGAGGTGGTGCTTCGCAACACAGCCTATTTTACCGTCTGTCCCCAAAAGGACTACGAAAACGGCGGAGGAGCGAAAATATACCTTTTAAACGACGGCGTCGAGCGTCCGCCCGTAATGTGTCTGTGCGTTATGCTTCAGGTCCAGCTTCCCGAAAGAAAGCTGCGCAAGACCATACAAATGCTTTGCCGTGACCTGCCCGACGCTATGGAAAGGTTTACGTACGAATTCGATCTTGCTTTGTTTGAAAAGGCAATGGCTCTTGCAAATAAGCAGAGGGAGATCCGTCTTTGGCTTAAGGACAGCCCTTACTGCGCCTTTATTGCCGACGGCAGCATTCTCCCCCGTTCAAAGGGCACCGAGCTTCCCATGGAAAACGCAGTTCCCTTCGTTTCTCCGCCAAATGATCTTATCGAAGTCTGCGGAGTCTGCGGAATGGGAATAAAAAGGGGAGTGACGGTTATTACGGGCGGCGGTTATTCGGGAAAATCAACCCTGCTGGATGCGGTTTCCGCGGGAATATACGACCACGTTTACGGCGACGGAAGGGAATTGTGCATAACCGACGAAACCGCCCTTACGGTTTCCGCGGAGGACGGCAGATGTATACGGCACGTCAATATCTCTCCCTTTATAAAATGGCTTCCCGGCGGCGATACCGCGGATTTCTCCACACAGCGCGCCTCGGGATCCACCTCGCAGGCGGCAAATATTATGGAGGCTCTGGAAATGGGCTCCCGTCTTCTTCTCATCGACGAGGACAGAAGCGCCACCAACTTTATGATACGCGACGGTATGATGAAGGCCCTTATCTCAAAGGAGCCCATAACCCCCTTTACCGACCGCGTCCGTCAGCTTTACAAGGAAAAGGGAGTTTCCACTCTGCTGGTTATCGGCGGAAGCGGAGAATACCTTTCCGTAGCGGATAAAATATATATGATGGAGGACTATATCATACACGACGTAACCGAAAAAGCACGCGAAATAAGCACTCCCCATACAGAGAACGAATCAGCCGCGGCGGATTGGACACAGTCCCGCACTCTTTTTTCCCGCGGGTTTACCTCTTATCCCGAAAGAAGCGGCACCGAGCTCCTCGCCGTTTCCGATATGGGCATTATCTTTATGGGCAACGAAAGAATAGACCTGAGAGGGTTACATAATATCATAAGCGTCGGTCAGATGGATGCTCTCGGCTTTATGCTCCGCCGTATTGCCGTCACCAACGATTCGCCGTATATAGATATTGACGCAGTCATAGACGAGATGTATTATCTCATCGGCAAGGAAGGTCTTGATTCCGTTTATACCTCCTTCTTTACCACCTGCCGACGGTTTCTCGATCTCCCGCGCAAGCAGGAACTTAAGGGCGTTATCAACCGTATGCGGGAAACGGATTACAAGAAGGAATAGAAAAGTATATCAAAAGGGCACGCTTAAACCGCGCCCTTTATTCTTTTTCGGCTAAAAAATATCGAAAAACGATAAATTACTATTGACAAACGAGAAATACTGTGTTATGCTCAAATCAGAACATTACAGAATTTGGAGTGAAAATGTTATGCCGAAAATACCGCCCAAAGCTTCAGTTATACTTTCCTTGATCCTGTCAAACGCTTTTTCAGTCATTCTTTTGGTCATTGCCGTTATAATGCCCGTTCAGGCTTCTCAGGTGAGCCCTACGGGAACCTTTATAAAGTCTATTCTTTACGATAATCTCGGCGACGGATACCTTACTTGGTTTTTGATCTGGGGCTACGTTATTATTGCCCTCGCACTTGCCTGCTGTGTGGCAGTAACTCTGCTCTTGCTCCGCGTAAGAAAAGGTCTTGTTTTTACTGCGAAAAGTGTTTCGTATATCCGTTTTATATCTTGGGCGTGCGTTTTTCTTGCGGCGATAGTGCTTATCGGTCAGCTTTTCCATTCCGCGGCGTATATTGTATCACTTGCAATGGCTTTCCTCGGACTTTGTCTGCGCGTTGTCAAAAACGTCATTGAAGCGGCTACCGAAATAAAGAACGAAAACGATCTTACCGTTTGATGTGAGGTGGCGTAAAATGATAATTATTAACCTTGACGTTATGATGGCAAAACGCAAAATGTCACTTAACGAGCTTTCGGAGAAGGTGGGCATCACCCTTGCCAACCTTTCCATTCTTAAAAACAATAAAGCAAAAGCAATACGCTTTTCCACCCTTGATGCCATCTGCCGTGCCCTTGATTGCAGGGTAGAGGACATTATCGAATACAGAGAGGAGCAATCTAAAGATGACCAACGATGACATCACCATCATTGAGCCCACCGCAACCAACGTAAAATATTCCGGCTTTGAATGCTTTTTCGCGTGGTTTTCCCTACTCGGCGGCTATTTGTTCTGCCGCGCCTTGCCTGCCGATAAAAACCCTTTGGGTATGTTTTTGGTAGCCTTTTCGGTGCTTGCCGTAACCTTCGTTGCCTTGATCGTCAAAGGGGTGCGCTTTAACGCTTCTTCCATAGTATCGGCGCTTATCTCCGCGATCCTTTCCGCGGCAATATTCATTTCGGCAGATTCCTTCGCACAGCTTCTCGCCTTTTGCGGATCGGTTATGGGATATTCCTATTTCGTGTATTCCGCCTGCGGAAACAAGCTTCAGCGCGGAATGTCGGATATGATCTGCGTGGATTTCTTCAAGGCGTTGATCCTCTTGCCCTTTTCCGCCTTCGGCAGGGTATGGGTGGCAATGTTTTCGGGAAAACGGGTAGGCGGAAAAATGCTGCTCAAGGTTCTGCTCGGCATAGCCATCGCCGTAGTTCCCACCGTCACTGTAATATCCTTGCTTTCTTATGACGATAGCTTTTCAAAAATCCTTTCGGATATTTTCGCTTTCTTCCGCGGCTTCAAGCTGTTTTCCCATCTGTTTTCTCTTGCAATGGGCGGCTTGGTGGCAATGTATATCTTCGGAATGTATTCCGCCTGCGTTAACCGCAAGCTTTACGTGGGTATAGACGAATTCTTTTGCGGCAACGCTTATCAGAATACCCATTTTATTCCCACCGTCACCGTTGCGGTTGCGCTGCTTCCTCTTGTTGCCGTGTACGTGATCTTCTTTATTTCCCAGTGGAATTATTATATTTCCGCCTTTTCGGGCGTCCTTCCCGAAGGACTTACCTACGCCGAATACGCAAGAAGCGGATTTTTTGAACTATGCTCCGTTTCCGCCATAAATATCCTTATTCTCGCCCTGTCGGCATTTTTCACAAAGCGCAAAGGAAAAGGGGATACGGCACTTCTCAAGACTGCCAATATACTTATTTCCGTAATGACCTTGGTGCTTATCGCCACCGCATTTTCCAAAATGGCAATATACGTCCAAAGCTACGGCTTAACAGCAAAACGTGTGATAGCATCGTGGTTTATGGTGCTTTTGGCACTTGTGTTCGTGCTTATAATCCTTAAACAGTTCATTAACCGTCTTAAGCTTATTCCCGCTTCCGGAATAGTGGTAGCGGCTATGGTTATGCTGCTTACCCTCTCAAACTATAACGGTATCATTGCGGATTATAACGTGGATAAATATATTTCGGGCGACCTTGATTCCGTCGACGTTCACGCGCTGTACGACCTCGGCACTCCCGCCCTTCCCGCAATACTCCGCTACGCCGAGCATTATGAAGCCGAAACGGGCGCAAAAATAAAGGAAAACGTAATAGACGAAAGCGATTTTTCCGAATTGAAGGAGGACGAAGCGGCGTATTATACAGTTTACTGTATCCGCGGTCTTAAGGGCAGATTGGAACGCAAATCCCTTTTCACCGCCTTCTCCGTTCCCGATATAGTGGCGCAAAAAGCAATAGAGGACTATATCAATTAAAATCCAGGCGGGCAAAATGTCCGCCTTTTTAATTTGTACTTGTGTTTTTACTTATTTTGTTTTATAATACGGATATAAACCAATTTTTAACAGGAGACCTATATGGAAAACATCAGAATACAAGACGATCTGTATATGTTCGTCAATAAAGAAACTCTGGATAACCTCGTCATTCCCGACGACAGACCCGTAGCGGGCGGATTTTCCGAGCTTGCCGAGGGTGTTGAGAAAATAATGATGAACGAGCTTGACACCATGACTGCAAGCGAGTCCTATCCCAACGAGCACCTCGAGAGAGCCTGCCGTCTGTACGCTATCGTAAAGGATGCGGACAGAAAGGCAAAGGACGGTATAGCTCCCGCTCTTAAAAACCTTGCAATTCTTGACGAAATAAAGACCGTTGAAGACTTCAGCCGTCTTTATAAGACCCTCGTTTTAAAGGATATTCCCACTCCCATCAACGTTGACGTTGATACGGATATGAAAAACACCAAGCAGCGCCTCGTTTATATTCAGGGTGCAGGCGTTATCCTGCCCGATGCATCTTATTATAAGCCCGAAATGGCTTCTCAGAAGGCACAGCTTATCGGCATCTGGTCAAACGTAGCAAAGGCTGTTATGGCAAAGACCGATCTTTCCGCAGAGGATCAGGAAAAATACGTTAACGACGCTCTCGCCTTCGATGAGCTTCTCGGCGGCCTTGTAAAGACCAGAGAGGAATGGTCCAAGTACGTTGAAATGTACAACCCCATGGATACCGCAAAGGTTGCGGAAATGCTTCCCAATCTTGCTCTTGATACTCTTCTTAACGATCTTTTCGGCTCCGTTCCTTCTACCATCGTGGTTACCGAGCCCAGATATTTTGCTTCCTTTGCAACCGTGCTCAACGCAGATACTCTTGAAATCTACAAGCACTGGGCGTACGTAACGGGACTTCTCAAGTACTGCTCCTTCCTTTCCGAGGAGCTACGTGATATGGGCGGTATGTTTATGCGTGCCGTAATGGGCGTAGCAAAGATGCAGTCTATCGAAAAGTTTGCGTACAACCTTGTTTCCTCTCTCTATTCCGAGCCCGTGGGAATTTACTACGGCGAAAAATACTTCGGCGAGGAAGCTAAAAAGGATATCACCGAAATTGTTTATCAGATCATAGATACCTACAGAACACGTATCAGGACCAACGATATCCTCGGCGAGGCTACCAAGGAAAAGGCCATTCTCAAGCTGTCCACCATGGGCGTTAAGATGGGCTATCCCGATAAGGTAAGAGCCGTCTACGATAAGATGGTGTTCAACCCCGAGGATTCTCTCTTCGATATTATGCTTACTCTCAAGGCTGTGAGAGTCCTTGATTCCTACGGCAAGCTCAATAAGCCTACCGAGCCCGAAAACTGGGCAATGCCGGGACATATGGTAAACGCCTGCTACGATCCCTTCGTAAACGATATAACCTTCCCAGCGGCTATTCTTCAGGCTCCTTTCTATTCTCTTAAGCAGACCAGAAGCGAAAACCTCGGCGGTATCGGCGGAGTTATCGGTCACGAAATATCCCACGCATTCGATTCCAACGGTGCAAAGTGCGATGAAAACGGTAATATCAACGATTGGTGGACCGAGGACGACTTCAAACGCTTCGAGGCAAAGGTAAACCAAATGATCGAGCAGTTCGACGGCATCGAGCTTCCTTGGGGTAAGGTAAACGGCGCATTTATCGTCAGCGAGAATATGGCGGATAACGGCGGTATGTCCGTAACGCTTGACATAATGTCAAAGACCGAGGGCGTATCCTATCAGGAATACTTCTGCAACTGGGCAAGAGTATGGTGCCAGAAGGCAAGACCCGAATATCAGCAGATGCTTCTTGCAGTTGACGTTCACGGCCCCTGCCTCCTCCGCGCAAATATGCCTCCCAGAAATTTCTCCGAATGGTATTCCGCCTTTGACGTAAAGGAAACCGACCAAATGTACCTTTCTCCCGAAAAGCGTATAGTTATCTGGTAAAAAAATATATCGGCAGGGGAATGATACCTCTGCCGATTTTTGTCGGGGTCCCCACGAAGCCGTAAGGCTTCGCGGGGTGATTTATACAAAAAACAAAGGAGAGCATAGTTGCTCTCCTTTAATTTTAATCGGGGTCCTCACGAATGCGGACGGCATTCGTGGGGTGATTGTTTTCATAGTGTGAAATCCTTACTTAAACTTGCGCTTTCTTGCAGCCTCGGACTTCTTCTTGCGCTTTACGCTGGGCTTCTCGTAATGCTCTCTCTTACGGAGTTCTGCCTGAACACCGCTTCTGAGGTAGCTTCTCTTGAATCTGCGAAGGGCGCTGTCTATGCTTTCGTTTTCTTTAACCTTGATCTCAGCCATTTTTTGTCCCTCCCTCCGTACATGACGGGAAATTTGTCATAATATAGATATTATATCAAATTTTCTCTGTATTGTCAATACTTTACAGAGCTGCCTTTGCGGTTTCAACAAGCTTTGCGAATGCAGCCTTGTCGGAAACAGCCAGTTCAGCCAGCATCTTACGGTTGAGAGTGATACCGCTCTTCTTGAGACCGTTCATGAAGCGGGAGTAGTTGATGCCTTCAACCTTGCACTGTGCGGAAATTCTGGTGATCCACAGAGCGCGGAAATCTCTCTTCTTCTGCTTTCTGCCGATGTAAGCGTAGTTGCCGCTCTTAAGAACGGCCTGCTTAGCCATCTTGAAATGTTTACTTTTTGCGCCCCAATAGCCCTTAGCGAGCTTTAAGGTTTTATTTCTTCTCTTTCTGGTAGAAAGAGCGCCTTTTACTCTTGCCATTTCGTTTTATCCTCCGTTAATGATATTTCCTTACTTGGTGTAAGGGATGAGCCTGTTGAGATCGTTCATTCTGGTAGTGCTTACATAAGAAGCCTTACGGAGCGCTCTCTTGCGTTTTGCAGTCTTAAGACCGGTCTTGTGTCTGTGGCCGGGGTGACCCATTTTTACTTTACCGCCGGCAGTCCAGCTAAGTCTTTTAGCGGTTGCCTTGTGTGTCTCGATTTTGCCCATTGTTATCTTCCTTTCGATTGATTTGCCTGTCTTTTCGGTGCGAGTATCATTATCATATTACGTCCGTCAAGCTTGGCGGGCTTTTCCACAACGCCGACTTCCTCACAGGCATCTGCGAACTTCTGCAGAAGTGTGAGTCCGTTTTCGGTGTGAGCCATTTCTCTGCCGAAGAACTTGACAAGAACCTTTACACGGTTTCCTTTGTTAAGGAATTCCAGTGCCTTGTTAAGCTTGGTGTTGAAATCGTGAGTGTCGATACGGCATCTTAACTGGAGCTCCTTAAGCTCAACAGTCTGCTGCTTCTTCTTCATTTCCTTTTCCCGCTTTTCTTTTTCGAAGCGGTACTTACCGAAATCCATTACCTTACATACGGGCGGCTTTGCGTCGGGTGCGATCTCAACCAGGTCGAGACCGGATTCCTCTGCAAGTCTGCGGGCTTGTGCGATGGTAACTATACCGATCTGATTACCCTCCGCGTCAATAAGACGGACCTCGCTTGCTTTGATTTCATCGTTGATGAACGATTTAGTGCTGATAGCTGATACACCTCCGTGTTGAATACGCTTTTTAAAAATAAAAAAAGCTGTGCAGACAAAAAAGCACAGCAACGCAAACCGATATCTTTTACCGGAAAACGAAAACTATTTACCGCGCCTGACACCGTGTCGGCGGGTGAGGAGCCTTAAGCCCCAACTTCTTTGTCCAAAGCATATTACCACGCCCAAAGGAATTTGTCAAGAGCTTTTCTTAATTTTTTTATAATTTTTTATATAAATTTTTCCTCCTGCGCGGCATATATATGTATTAAGAAATAAGGAGGATATTTTTTATGCCCAGATTGTTTTTAAGCCCGTCCACTCAGGAATATAATCTGTATTACGATGGCGACGGCAGTGAAGAATACTATATGAACCAAATTGCCGACCTTATGGAGCCTTACCTTTCCGCAAGCGGCATCACCTTTTCCCGTAATGATCCCGACGGCTCGGTGGGCGCATCGGTGCGCAAATCCAACGCAGGCAGCTACGGTCTGCACCTTGCACTCCATTCAAACGCATCGGGCAGTGCAAACCCCGGCGGACAGCGGGGAAGTGATTTTTATTATTTCCCAGGCAGTGCCGACGGACGCCGCGCGGCGGATATTTTCGTTTCGCTTTTCAAAAACATATATCCGATTCCCGAACGCGTCCGTGCCTTGCCCACCACCACTCTTTACGAGGTCCGCAACACCGTCGCTCCCACCGTGCTGGCAGAGATCGCCTATCACGATAACACCGAGGATGCGGAATGGATACGCAGTAATCTTAACGTCATCGCACGCACTCTGTCGCAGGGCGTGGCGGAATATTTCGGCGTGCCCTTCGTGCTTCCCGGCGTCACGGAAACGGGCGTGGTACGCACTCAGGGAAGCCGTCTCAATCTTCGCTCGTCGCCTTCTCTTCAGGGGCAGGTCATAGGTAATATTCCCAACGGCGCAACCGTCACCGTAACGGGCAGAAGCGGAAATTGGTACGCCGTTATATACAACGGACAAAACGGCTACGTTTCGGCAGATTATGTCACCGTAAACGGATAATTTAATATTTTCTGCACAAAATGACTCCGAAAGGAGTCGTTTTTTGCTTTGCTTGGTATATTAAAAAGGTATCTGTGTCTGTTTCTCGTCGGCGGACTCGCCTACGTCGCCATAGAGATACTGTACCGCGGAAGAAGTCATTATTCAATGTTTCTTGCAGGCGGTCTTTGCGTGGTGCTTATACGCCTTTTCTGCGGCAGAATAAGGGGATTTTTGCTTCGCTGTCTCGTGGGCGGAATAATCATCACCTCCGTCGAGCTTGTCTTCGGCATTATTTTCAATCTCTGGCTTGGTATGGGCGTGTGGGATTATTCTCATCTGCCATATAATATCCTCGGTCAGGTCTGCCCGTACTTTACGTTTGTATGGGCGTTTCTCACGCTTCCCGCTCTGTGGCTCGGTAACGCCATCTGCGGCAGACACAAACGGGTATAAGACGCAACCAAGCCGCTGTCTAAAAGACAACGGCTTGGTTTTTGTTATTATTGCGGCATTTCGGATTCTTCAAAGGTTATGCTCGGAAGCAGGTCTCGGTCTACATATTTAGAAAGTAAATCGTAAAATTCATAATCATCAAAATAGTACATATCAATTTCCCATTCACCGGAAGAGTTTATATGAACATTATTATTGTAACCAATCGCTTCTGCGCTTCCATCAATATATGTAATGTAGATGATAGACTTACCGACAGAAAACCTCATTCCGTCACCAAAATATTTCCAACAACTCAGTTTGGTAATAGAATTCAATAAAGATGTATATTCTTCTTTTTCAAGCTCCTTGAGAAGTGAAGTTGTGTTTGTATTTTCATCATAAGTCATTATTTCGACTTTTTCAATATTTTCTATTGGTTGGTCGAATTCATATGTGCGAGCGCGATATACACAGCCGCAAATCAAAAACAACAGCGTTAAAAATAAAAACAGACATGCATTTTTCTTCATTTTACAACCTCATTAGCTTACGTACATATTCTATTTAGTTTCATCTTCAAGTGGTATTAACGTAATTTCATCCCCGTTATCGCAATAAAAAACAAGGATATTCTCTTTTTTGTGGTATCTGTAATCTCCCCACAACAATTCTTCACCTAATCCTTCGGGGGCATTCGGGACATAAACAAATATGCCGAAAATACCGTGATGAAACTCAGCTATTACTTCAATGATTTCACCGTTCTCATCTTTGATCTCGCCCTTATAACCTCCGTACAAAGATGTTTGAGATATATAAATATAAGGAGATTCGGATTTATATGTTTTACGTGGTAAAACATATGGGTCTATCGCACAAGAAGAACATAACAATAGTGGTAAAAGTAAGAACAATAAAAATTTTTTCATGTGGCACCTCAATTATTCAAAAATAGTCAGGGCAAATATTCGTTGGTTAGTATAATTCCCATATCCGTTGTTACATAGATAACGGATAGGACGATTGTTTTACTTTTCGGCAAGCCAGTCGTTTAAATTAATGAACCCTTCATCAAAACTTAATAGTTTTTCACCATTAACCGTTATTTCTACAATAGGCAACACATAACCATTCCCGAAAGTATCCGGGGCAGTAACAAACTCTATACGGTCACCTATTTTTAACTTACCATCAATGCCATTCTCACGAACTATAGTTAAATTTTTTCCTACAAATTTATAAGTGTCATTATACGCAGGACCTTCTACACGAGACAGTCCTATATATAGCGCGGTTCTATCGTCATTATATTTTATGTGAGTAACTTCGCCGGTTGCAACAACATAATTATCCTTATCAGAATAATAGTTTCGCATTTCCTTTGAATCGCAAGAAACCAGCATTAAAATTGTAATAATGAAAACCAAGGCGAAAATCTTTTTCATATAATATTTTACCACCTAATCAACAGCCACGAAATCGGACCTAGCGCACAGCTAATTGCCATATATTTAAATCCCTCAATAGAGTGGCTGAATGTATAATTTCTTGATTGTACACTACCGAAACTGTCTTCAGTAATCTCAAATGGTTTATTAAAACAAAATCCACCCTGCGAAAAGCAGGGTGGAAAAACACTCGAAATATACTACACACCTGCTTCTTAAAGTAGATGCTATTTACTGTTAATATATTTTACCATAATACATACATTTTGTCAAGGAAAACCTCTTGCAGGCAGTCTGCTCTTTGTAAGGACGTTTTTTCGCCTTTCGCATGCTTTGACTGAAAAAAGCTCCCTTGAAGGGGAGCTTTTGCATTTTATGGTCTTATATTTTCAATAAAGTCCGTAAAGGCAGAGTCCTTTTTGGAATCTATCTCTTCGGTAAAAGAAACCGTAATTCCGTCTACGCAGAACTCGTAAGTATTTATGTAACCGTATTCCGCTTCGCCGATCCAACGGTCAATACTTAAAACAGGGTTTCTTATAGTCAGCGCTCTGTATTCTATTTCTTTATACTCGCGTATAAAAGCGTATTTTGAAAAACCGTTTCCACTTTTAATTTGAACGGTGTAACCGCTGTTTTCGAAAATGTATCCTTCTCCGTCGGAAACAAAGCCGTTCTCAGCCAACAGCTCTTCATCGCTCCAATCTACGGCAATTATTGCTTCAAGGCATTCGTCCGGTATCTTTGGATTGGAAACCTCCGGCAAAATATATGTATCCATTGCCACGAAGACACTCAGCGGGAGGCAACATAATAAAGCAGTAAGCCAGGCTTTGCTTAGTTTTTTGTGTTTTATCCATCTTACTGCCGTATAGACACCGGAAAAAACGGGGAAGCACATAACAGCCAACAATATTAACGCCAAAAAAAGTGTCAGTACGTCGTAAATAAAACCTGCGCCGAGCATATTGTATACCTCCTTGCTTGTTAAAATGATTTTATCATATACAATATTTTTTGTCAACAAAAAAGCTCCCTTGAAGGGGAGCTTTTTACTGTTTAGTCTTTTATTCTTATTGATATTTCACCCGTGCGAAGTACTTCGGTGTGCATGCCGAAATCTGCCACGAGCCCGCATTCGCCGTCAATATCCACAGCCCTTGCGGGAACGGATACGCCGTTGCGTATAACGAATATATCCTTTCCGATAACCGCGCTTCTTTTACGGTAAGCGGGAACGATTTTTTCGGGGTGGGGGTACAGATCGACGATAACGCGGGATATTTCCTCTGCCAGATCGAGCTTTTCATCGGCAGTAAGGTTTACGCCCAGCGCACCCGCAATATCCTTTATTTCATCGGGAAATCCATCCTCGGGATAAGCCATATCTATGCCGATACCCAGTATCACCGCCTTTGGCGAGCCATTGGTATCGAACACGGATTCCGCAAGTATACCGCAAACCTTTTTACCGTCAAGCAAAAGATCGTTTACCCATTTTATTCCGCATTTAACGCCGAAACGCTCCTTCAGCACGTTGGAAACGGCAACGGCTGCCGCAGCTGTTATAAGCGAAAAGCTGTCCTTTTCGGGCTTAAGCAAAACGCTCATATACAGCCCGCCCTTGGGGGAAAGAAAGCTTCTTCCCATTCTGCCTCTGCCGCACGTCTGCTCTCCCGCAACCACGGTAAAGCCTTCCCACGCGACGTCCATATATTCCCGCATAACGCGGTTGGTTGAACCTGTAACGGGGTAGTATACAAGATCAGATCTGCTCATAATATCCATCCGTCAGCATACAGCCTTTTCTTTCCTTGCGTGTGAAATAGGAAATTACAAGGTACGCCGCAAGAATGACCACTCCGCCCAGCGTTACAAGGGCGCCCGTGGAGAAGCCGGGGGTGTTGTAGGTGAATACTATCTCGTTTTCGCCCGCCTCACATTCCACAGCCATAAATCCGTAGGTTACGGTGTTTACGTCAACAGCCTTGCCGTTAACGGTGGCAGACCAGCCTCTGTCCGCAGGGACGGAGAAGAATACCACGTTGGGCTTATCAAGAGTAATGGTGGCGTTAAAGCCCTTGGATTCGTACTCGAAGGTGTCGCAGGTGTTTTCGCGTCTTTCCTCAACGCCTGCCTTGTAGGTGCCTTCACCGGAAACGGTACCGTCGGCAAACTTTACCTCCTCCATAAAACGGGAGTAATAGTCCGCCATATCGTCGGGAACCACGAGGTAAGTGCAGAGGAGAGAATGTCTCACCGTCTTTGCGTATTTTTCAAATTCACTTTCGACCATAAACTGGTCGTAGGTGAAGCCCATATTCAGATAATATTCGTTTTCGTATATGGCAAATCCGTTCTGCGTATCCTTGTAAACGAAGCCCACCGTGTTGTGGCTGTTGGTCTTACTTTCAACAATAAAGGAATACTTAACGGAAAGGAAGCCCTTAAGACCGTATTTGGAAGCCTCCGCTCTGCTTCCCACCGAGCGTGTAACGCCCACCATGGGGTAAAATTTCATTACGGAGCCGGGAACTATGGTGTTAAAGCATTCAACACCGGGGTATCCCCAATAAAGGCTGAGGTTATCGAGCGTGGAAATACTGCTTGAGCGGTAGAAGTCCGTGCGGTAGAACTCATCCTCGGGGTCTTCAAGCTTAACGTCGCCGTTTACCGCTTGGTTAATGAGAAAATCCGAAGAATATGAGTGGCACTTGCCGTATATAATGTGGTTTATGCCGTAAACGCATATAATGACACCCGCCATTATAAGTGCGACCTTGCCCTCCTTGGGCGTGCCGCGCACGTATTTTATAAAGTACCATACGAGACCGAGAGAAACCGCGGTAATGAGTATGGTCACCCAATATCTGTCAAAGAACTGGGTTGAGGACATAGTGAATATCTTGTCCTTTTCCGTCCAGCAAAAGCCTACGGGAATTGCAATCAGTGCGCACAGCACGGCGTGAAGCCATACGGAGCCGTTCCATTTGGTGTCCATATCGTCAAGTGCAACAACCGTTGCAACCACGAACATAAGCACCATCATATATATCCAGCGCGCGTAATAGGAGGTGTTGAACAGGAAGAACATAGAGTTCAGCACGGGAACAAGACAGCATACCGCAAGGAATGCGCACAGCACCTTAAGCCACGTGCCCGTTTTTCTTCTGAAGAAAGCAAACACGCCCGTCAGACCGAACATGGGGATCCACGCCGCATTGGAAGCCCAGCGTGTCTCGTGCCCGTAATAGAAATTGGTGCGGGATGCAATATCGGGCGGGAAGAACAGACTTTGCAGTATGTGTCCGTACCTCTTGGTGTAAAGGGTTATCTCCTTGCCGAAGAAGCCGAAGGTTATGCCGCCGTCGGATTTTTGCCAGAACAAAGCGTCTGCAAGATTATCGTATCCCACTCTGTCAAGTCGGGGGTTGTCCATAACGCCCACCGCCGCAGGCAGGAACAGTATTGCGGACAAAAGCACGCCCACTACCGATTCGAATGCCATGAGCAGGAACTTTTTAAAGGTTATTTTAAAGTTTTTATCGAATATTCTTATAAGGAAATAGATTATGCAGAACGCCACCTGACCTGCAAACATAAAATAGTTGCACATGGCGTTAACCGCAACCGCAAGAGCGAATATTCCACGTCTGTCGTTTTGCACGAGCTCCTCCATACCTATAAGCAGGAGAGGGAAGAGCACCACTACCTCGTGGAACTGGTTAAAGAAGGTGTTGTATATCTGGAAGCCGCAGAAGGCGTACAAAAGTCCGCCGAGGACT
>JAGAKP010000050.1 GCA_017625615.1 Clostridia bacterium | reverse complement strand
CCCGCGAACTGTTCACACTGCACTGCCGTCTGTAGAACTCAAAGTCTGCAGGAACGAGCGATGGTAACACCCACCCCAAGAAACCCGTGGTTTCTCGGGGACCCCGGAAACGCTGTAGAAAACGTCTTTCGGGCGCGTGGAGCTGTAGTATTCTACTGCCCACCGACCGAAAGCGTTTAGAAACGCAAAATAAAAAGAAATCCGTTACATACGGATTTCTACCTAATAAGCAAACAAAAATGCGAGAGATAAAGTTATACCTCTCGCATTTATTATTACGTTTCACACGTATTTGCGTTTCGGTGTACAGTGTTTTACCGAGCGTTAAGCAAATATTTCTACTTCACTTACGAATATCCATCCACCGGAAGTAAATCTTACCTGTACGTACTGACCGTTAGCGGTGCAGGGAAGAGACACACATTCAACGTTGGTGTCAGCGGGGTTTGTGGGGAAAGCCGCAGTAACGGAGGTCCAGTTTTCGCCGTCGTCGGAAACCATAATTTCAACGGAAGTGGGAGCCGCAATACCGCCGCCGATAATGCCGCAGCCTACGTAAACCTTAACGCCCTTGATATCGGTCTTTGCGCCGAGATCAACGGTAACGTATGCAAAGCCGCCGTTGGTTTCGTAATCGGGGCATCTGCCGTGGAGGCCTATCCATTCAGCCGCGGTGTAGAGATAATCGCCGGAGGTAACTGCCTCTGCAACTACGCCGTCGGTAAGCTCTTTGTTGTCGGTATCGGGATATGCGATATCAGCGGTTTCGTCATAATCCCAAGGATCGACGTTGCGCTGTCTGTAAAGGAGGGAGGTGGTGTACGCCTTGCCTGCCGCTACGTTTTCGCCTTCGATGGTAGCTGCGGGAGCCTCGGATTCTTCCTCGGGCTCGGATTCTTCCTCGGGCTCGGAGGATTCGGTGTTTTCGATCTCCTCGGAGTTGTTTTCAACAACGCTCGATTCGTCTGCGGGGGTGGAATTTGTCTCTTCGGTATTGTCGCAAGCAACGAGCGCGCAAGCGAAAACCATAACGAGAGCAAGAATAAGCGCAATTCTCTTCATTTGTTTTTGTCTCCTTTTTTTATAAAACTAATTAAGTCTTTCCAATTCCGCAAGTATGCTTGCTTTAAGGGCGGTAAACTTTTCCAGCTTGTCCTTTTCGATATTTACTACCTTTTCGGGCGCGCGGGAAACGAAATCCGCATTATTCAGCTTGCTGTTTGCGGATGCGATCATCTTTTCCGCGTTCTCAAGCTCCTTGTTAAGGCGTGCGCGCTCTGCTTCGGTATCCACCATTTCGTTTACGGGGAGGTACAGAACGCTGTCGCCGGAAACGATACTTACTGCGTTTTCGGGCTCTTCACCCTCAAGATAAGAAACACCTGCGGCGGAAGCCAGCTTTTCAAAGAATATCTCGCTTCCCTCAAATGCGCTTCTGTCGGGCGTCTTTATAAAGATATGCGCCTTTCTGGAGGGAGGAACGTTCATTTCCGCGCGGCGGTTACGAACAGCCTTTATAGCGTCGATAACGCCGGACATATACTTTTCGTCTGCGGGGAAGTTGAAATCCTCGTTGTATTCGGGGTAATCGGAAACCATTATGCTGTCGCCGACGTGGGGAAGTGCCTGCCAGATCTCCTCGGTGATAAAGGGCATAAAGGGATGGAGCAATTTAAGCGTGCCGGAAAGCACGTAGTTAAGCGTCTGCTGTGCCGCCTTGTTGGTTGCACCCTCTTTGTCAAAGAGGCGGGGCTTGATAAGCTCGATATACCAGTCGCACAGAATATCCCAAAGGAAATCGTATATACCGCCGAGTGCGATGCCGATTTCGAATTTATCGAGGTTTTCTCGGGTTTCCTTAACGGTCTTGTTAAAGAGAGAAAGCACCCACTTGTCCTCGGGACGGAGAGAAGCAACGTCAAGGGAATAAAAATCGGTGTCGTCGGTAAGATTCATAAGTGTAAATCTTGCGGCGTTCCATATCTTGTTTGCAAAGTTACGGCTTGCTTCAACTCTCTCTGCGGAAAATCTCATATCGTTTCCGGGGGAGTTACCGGTTGCAAGGGTAAAGCGGAGTGCATCCGCGCCGTAGGTGGAGATGATCTCAAGAGGATCTATACCGTTGCCAAGGGATTTGGACATTTTTCTGCCCTGAGCATCTCTTACAAGACCGTGAATGAGCACGGTGTTGAAGGGAGAAACGCCCGTGTACTCCAGAGAGGAGAATATCATACGGGAAACCCAGAAGGTGATAATATCGTAGCCCGTAACGAGAGTGTTTGTGGGGAAGAAGTACTTGTAATCCTCCGTTTCGTTGGGCCAGCCCAGAGTGGAGAAGGGCCACAGAGCGGAGGAGAACCAGGTATCGAGGGTGTCCTCGTCCTGACGCATCTTTTTACCGCACTTGGGGCAGTATGCCTCGGACTCCTTGGTAACTACCAATTCGCCGCAATCGTCACAGTAGAATGCGGGAATACGGTGACCCCACCAAAGCTGACGGGATATACACCAATCCTGCGTGTTTTCCATCCAATGGAAGTAGTTTTTATCAAATCTTTCGGGAACGAATCTTATATCGCCGTCGCGTACTGCCTTGACTGCGGGCTTGGCAAGCTCCTCCATCTTTACGAACCACTGAAGGCTGAGCATAGGCTCAATGGTGGTTCCGCAACGGTAGCAGGTGCCTACCTCGTGCTCAAGATCCTCGATCTCTGCAAGATATCCGCCTGCGCGGAGATCCTCGACGATAGCTTTTCTTGCCTCGTAGCGGTCCATGCCCGCGTACTTGGGATAGCTGTCGGTGATCTTTGCGTCCTCTGTGAGAACTACCTCCATGGGAAGACTGCAGCGCTTGCCAACCTCAAAGTCGTTGGGATCGTGGGCGGGGGTGATCTTAACGCATCCGGTACCCTTATCAAGCTGGGCGTGCTCGTCGGCAACGATGGGAATACGTCTGCCTACGAGAGGAAGGACGACGTATTTGCCGATCATATCCTTGTAACGCTCGTCATTGGGGTTAACTGCAACGGCAGTATCTCCCAGAAGCGTCTCGGGACGGGTGGTGGCAACCTCAACGTATCCGCCTCCGCCTACGAGGGGATAACGGATGTGCCAGAAGTGACCCTTCTGATTTTCGTGGTCGACCTCTGCGTTGGAAATAGAGGTCTTACAGTGAGGGCACCAGTTTATAATACGCTCACCGCGGTAGATAAGTCCCTTTTCGTAAAGGCGAACGAATACCTCCTTAACCGCATCGGAGCAGCCCTCGTCAAGAGTGAAGCGGGTTCTCGTCCAGTCGCAGGAGGAGCCCATCTTTTTAAGCTGTTCTATAATTCTTCCGCCGTACTGCTCCTTCCAAGCCCACGCGCGCTCTAGGAACTTTTCGCGGCCAAGATCTTCCTTGGTCACGCCTTCCTTGCGCATAGCCTCAACTATTTTTGCTTCCGTTGCAATAGAAGCGTGGTCGGTACCGGGAAGCCAAAGGGTGGGGTAACCGCACATACGCTTGTAGCGTGCAAGGATATCCTGCAGGGTGTTATCCAGCGCGTGTCCCATGTGAAGCTGTCCCGTAATGTTGGGCGGGGGAATAACCATGGTAAAGGGAGTTTTCGTGTCGTCACGCAAGGGAGTGAAATAACCGTTTTCGCTCCACATTGCGTACAGCCTGTCCTCAAAGGAGGAAGGATCGTATTTTGTAGCAAGTTCTTTTTTCATATTTATATCCTCTTTTTCAGAATAATCTTCTCATAATAAGTCCCGAAATGAGCTTGGGATGGAAGTACGTGCTCTTTTGGGGCATCTTTTCGCCTGCATCCGCCACGTCACGTATCTGGGAAACCTTGGTGGCGTTAAGTATAAATGCGGCGGCGGCACCCTCGTCCACGGCTTTCACCGCCTCGTCGGTATCGCGGGTGTATTCAAGGCAGGTCTGGGAGGCAAGATCCTCCTTGGTCACCCCGAACTGCTT
>JAGAKP010000049.1 GCA_017625615.1 Clostridia bacterium | reverse complement strand
CAAGCTTGACAAGGTTATCGGCAGAAACGAAGAGCTTGAAAGAGTAATGCAGATACTTTGCCGCAGACAAAAGAATAACCCCTGCCTTATCGGTGAGCCCGGCGTAGGTAAGACGGCAGTTGCGGAAGCACTTGCCGCCCGTATAGTTGCAGGCACCGTGCCTTACAAGCTGAAGGACAAGGAGGTCATGCTCGTTGATATGACCGCCATGGTCGCAGGCACACAGTTCCGCGGACAGTTTGAGAGCCGCATGAAGGGACTTATCGACGAGGTAAAGCAAAACGGAAATATAATACTCGTTATCGACGAGGTACACTCCATAGTAGGAGCAGGCGACGCCGAAGGCGGTATGAACGCCGCAAACATTCTTAAGCCTGCACTTTCCAGAGGCGAGATACAGCTTATAGGTGCCACCACCCTTACCGAATACCGCAAGTATATCGAAAAGGATGCGGCACTTGAGCGCAGATTCCAGCCCGTTATGATAAACGAGCCCTCTATTGAGGACAGCGTAAAGATACTTCAGGGTATAAAAGACAACTACGAAAAGTACCACGGTATACACATTTCCGACGAGATGTGCCGCAGAATGGTAATCCTTTCCGAAAGATATATTACCGACAGATATCTTCCCGACAAGGCGATAGACCTTATGGACGAGGCGTGCGCTAATCTTTCCATGAATTCCGACGTGGTAAACAGAATAAACGCACTTGCCGACGAAATAAAGCGTCTTAACGAAAAGCAAACCGCGTTGGAAGCCAAGGCGGAAAAGACTGACGAGGACTTTGCCGCAATTGCGCAAAACCGCACCGAGCTTTTGCAAAAGAACCAATTGTTCGACGAGCTTTCCGCACAGAGAGATGCGCTTACCATCACCGAGCAGGATCTTGCAAAGGTAATTGAGATATGGACGGGTATCCCCGCATCCAGCATAAGCGAAAACGAATTTGAAAAGATACAAAATCTCGTTCCCGCAATAAAGGACAGAATAGTCGGTCAGGACGAGGCTGTCGAAAAGGTTGCAAAGGCTGTAAGAAGGTCACGCGCAGGCATATCCTACAAGAAAAAGCCCGTTTCTTTCATCTTTGCAGGTCCTACGGGCATAGGTAAGACTGAGCTTGTAAAGGTGCTTGCTTCCTATCTGTTCGATTCTCCCGAATCACTTATACGGTTGGATATGTCCGAATATATGGAAAAATACTCGGTATCCCGTATCATCGGATCTCCTCCCGGCTACGTCGGCTACGACGATGCGGGACAGCTTACCGAAAAGATACGCCGCAAGCCCTATTCCGTTATATTGTTTGACGAAATAGAAAAGGCGCATCCCGACGTGCTGAATATTCTGCTTCAGATACTTGACGACGGCAGAATAACCGATTCACACGGAAAGACGGTCAATTTTGAAAACACCGTTATCGTTATGACCACCAACGCAGGCAGTACGGATATTTCCGCATCTGCGGGCTTTACCACCACCGCAAAGGCTTCCGACGAGGCAAAGGTCAAAAAAGCACTTGAAGGCTTCCTCCGTCCCGAGTTTATAAACCGTGTGGACGATATAGTGGTATTCAACCGTCTTACCAAGGAAAACTTCGCGTCTATTTGCCGCATAATGCTCGGTGATCTTGAAAGAGTGCTTGCGGAAAAGAATATAACCTTGAGATACGACGACAAGGCGGTAAACGCGCTGGTTGAAAAGGGTTATTCCGACAAATACGGTGCCCGTAACCTCCGCCGACTTATACAGACGGATATTGAGGATGCCGTTGCAACCGCAATAATTGAGGACGTGGGCGCAAGAATTACTGCGGTAAGTCTTTCCGCCGACGAAAACGGCGTTACCGTAACCGCTCTTTAATTTAAAAACCCTTTATTTTTCCCGAAAGGAGAAAAAGATAAAATGCCGGATTATTCCGAGAGAATAAGAACTATAACCTCCAACAGCCGAAAAATGGCGGAGGATAGGTTCGAGCCGGAATCCATGGATATCGAGGAGCTTGCAGTTAAGCTGGAAAGCGACCTTGACATAGGACTTGACGATGAAACGGTAAAACGAATACGGCGGGAAAAGGGAACCAACGCTCTATACGATGAAATAAAGACGGGGTTCACCACCAGCTTCAAAAATCAGCTTCAGGGGCTTATGGGACTGTTCCTTGCCGCCGCGGCGTTTCTGATGTACGTATTCACTCCCGACAGGCCCGAGCTTATCGTGCTGGGTGTTACCGTTATCATCATAATGTTTATTAATGCGGGGCTTGAAGCCTCTGCGTCCCACTCCCTTGAGCGTATACGAAACTATTCCGCCATACGGGCTACCGTTACCCGAAAAGGAAAGCGATTCGTTATAGACAGCCGCGGACTCGTTCCGGGCGATATAATTTCGCTGGAAACCGGTAATATCGTCCCTGCGGACGCAAGAATTATCTCTTGCGCACACCTTTCCGTTTTGGAGACCTCGATAAACGGAAAGACGGACGAGGTATACAAATCCTCGGCAGTGGAATATAACCGTCCCGATATGCTGTGCCACACCAATATGGTATACGCAGGAACGGTGGTGACGGGAGGAAGCGGCACAGCTATCGTTTGCGAAACGGGTAAAAACGTGCTTGCAAGAAAAATAGACACGAGCTCTTCACAGGATTACACGCCCGGACTGCTGAAATACGCTTCCACGGTAGGAAAGGTTATGTCGTTTCTTTCCGTCATAATATGCTTTACACTTCTCGCTTTGGGAGTTGCCACGGGAAGAGAGCTGACGGATATGTTCATACTTTCCCTTACTCTGGGCTATATATCGATGTACGACAGCTGTCGCGCGCTTACCTTTATCTCACTCGGCTACGGCACGAGAAAGATGCTTGAAAACAACGCGGCGGTGGGTAACCTTAACAGTATTGGAAAATTGGGCGAGGTTGACACGGTAATGTGCTCACGCAATCAAGCGTTCCCGCCCAAGGAGATGTTCGTTACCGAGCTTTACACGGACGGAAAGGTAACCGACATCCGTGAAGCTGACAGCGAAAGCCACAAAAGGCTGTTAAAGCACGCGCTGGTCTGCTCGGACGTTAAAAAGAACGCCGACGAAAAGGGACACCAGCGAGGCAGACACAGATACACGGGACGCAAGGCGGATATTGCCATTGCGGATGCTTGTGATTATCTGTTGGCTGATATTGCCAACCTTGAGGGTGAGTTTTTCCGTATAGACACCGAGACTTCTTCGAACAGTATAGTTACGAGAACCTTGGTGCTTAACGAGGGAAAGACCTTTATGATACTTCGCGGCACACCCGATTCGGTAATAAGCCGCTGTGTGGGATACCGCAAGAACGGGTCCGTATACAGAATGAACGATGCCGCCGTCACCCGTATGCGTGAGGCTGTTGAAAAAATGCACGAAAAGGCGGAAACCGTTATCGCCATCGCGACGGGACGCGCCAACACCGATACACTCAAGGATTACGCCGTTGAGGACAAGCTGATACTTTCGGGCTTTATCGGTCTGGGCTCCGCCTTCAGAGTAGACCCTGCGGCGGCGGTTTACAAATGCCGCAGAGCGGGAATTGAAGCGGTGCTCCGCAGTGACGAGGCATACTATCCCTCGCTATCCCTTGCCAAGGAGGCGGGAATAGTTACCGACGAAAAGCAGGCTATAACCGCCGAGGATATACGCAACACCGATCCCGGTCTGTATATAGCAAATCAGCCCGATTACAAGCTGTTCGTGGGAATAAACGACGAGCAATGGCGCGACGTCCTTCGTTACCGCCACGACGACAAGCGTTACGTTGCGGTAACTGCAGAGGACATGGAGGATCTTGCGCTTATTCAGGAGGCGGACGTCACCTTCGTAAGCGATACCGATTCGCCTGACACCCTGAAGCAGAAAAGCGACGTTATTATGCTTGAGGGCGGATTCCACATCATATCCTACGCTATCGGTGCGGCGAAGGCTATCGTTGCCCGTATACACGCGGTTACGGAATATCTTTCCGTAGCATTCACATCCGCACTGACGGCAACCGTTGCGGGCATCCTTTTGGGTGTTCCCCTCCCCTTGAGACTTCAGGATATGCTGTTTTGCGGTGTAATATTCAATTTTATAATAGCAATTTCACTTACCTTCGCTCCTACCAACAAAAACATACTTGCGGAAAAGCTTAAAAAATATAAAACCAAGCCTTCCGTAAAGGATTTTATTTACCCCATACTGTATTCCGTCGGCGCAGGTGCGGCGATAACGGCAGTATCTTTTGTCTGCGGTACCACCTGCGGATTTATGGCGTTTGCATTACTGCTTATACTTTATGCGGCAACAAATATATCACGCAAGGCGTTATTTGCTCCCACTCCCCTCGGAATCGGAAAGCTGATTATTGCGGCGGTAATAATTATCGCCCTCGTCGCTTTGCTGGTTTACGTTCCCTTCCTTGCCAATGTTTTCGGATACGTGCCTCCTACGGGAATGGCATACGGAATAGCGGCGGCGATAACTATAGGCTACTACGCTCTGGCGCAGGT
>JAGAKP010000048.1 GCA_017625615.1 Clostridia bacterium | reverse complement strand
TATCTGCGTATCAACGACATTGCCGTTTTCGCCGCTTGTTACCTTATATGATGTGTGGAAAACGTTATCCGCAACTTCCAAGGGAGTTGTGCTTGCCGTCATATTATACTCGGCAGACGCAACAACAGGAACGAGTGCGCAAACCATTACCAACACAAGCATGAATGCTGCCAGATTTTTGGTGAATTTCATAAATACTATCTCCTATAAAAAAGATTTTTCATAAGGATTATACACTTTCATAGTAATAAAGTCAATCCAATTATGCATTTTTATTTATTATCGGTTAACTTTTTTACGGTTTTGAACACTTGGCACACGGGAAAACCGAGAACGGAAAAATAATCCCCGTCGATGCTCTCCACAAACAGCGATCCCTTTCCCTGAATACCGTATGCGCCCGCTTTATCCATAGGCTCGCCGGTGGAGATGTACCAATTGATTTCGTCATCGGAAAGGGTGCGGAAGTATACGTCGGTAGACACGCATCCGGTTTCTTCCTTGTCGCCGCATATAACGGTGTAGCCCGTTACCACGTTGTGAGCCTTTCCGCTTAAGGCTTTCAGCATACTGAAAGCGTCCGCCTCGTCGGCGGGCTTGCCCAAAAGAACGCCGTCTATGCAGACCATCGTATCCATACCCAAAATTACGTCGCCGTTTTCGGCTTCACCCTTTACCGCCCGTGCCTTGCGCTGTGAAAAGAGCATTACCGTATCGGCGGGAGACATTCCCTCGATAAGAGTTTCGTCCGTATCGGCGGGAGCACAGCGGTATTTAAGTTCAAGCATTTCGAGTATATCCCGTCTGCGGGGGGATTTTGAAGCAAGAATTATCATTTTTTAACTACCTCGCATATTACTGTATTATAAAGTACAAGAAAAAAAGCAGAGCAAAAATCGGAATTGTAGCAATATTTTTTTAAAAGCATACTATGGAATTAGGAAGGGAGGATGCCCGATGGCTTGCTTTGATCAATTCTTCGGAAACAACGGCAACTGCTGCTGGATCATAATTCTTATAGCGATCATCATCTGTTGCTGCTGCGGTTAATAAACCGAATACACCCCGAATTTATAAACCTGCTTCCTTTTGAGGCAGGTTTTTAAATTACGGTAAGGTATCTTTCTCTGTAAAAAAGATATTGCTGTGCTATTCCCGCGTATTCACCGAGGGAAAGGGGATCGAAATCCTCATCGTAATACTTTTCTATAACACGCTTTACCCAAACGTCAATGGGAAAGGCAGATAAAAATCCGTAGCCGAACAGCAGCACGCAGGAGGCTACCTTTTTGCCCACGCCCTTTATACGCATAAGCTCCATTTCCGCTTCCTCATAGGAAAGCGAGGATATAGCCTCAAGATCAATATTGCCGCTTGCCACTCTCTGCGCCGCATCCAGTATGTATTTTACACGGAAGCCCGCGCGGATGGGAGCAAGGCCTTCTTCCCCTGCCTCAAGTATCCTTTCGGCTGACGGAAAGGAGTATCCGCCCCCCTCAACGGGGTCGCCGAGAGAAACGCACAGAGAATTTATTATCTTTTTTATACGGGGAATATTATTGTTTTGTGAAATTATAAAGGAAATGAGGGTTTCCCATTTATCCTGCTTGAGTATTCGTATACCTCTGCCGATCTCTGCGGCTGCGGAGACCTCGGCATCGTGAGAAAGGGAGGAAACGACGTCGGAATAATCCCTCTTAAGGTCGAAAAAATCCTCCCAGACCGAAAGATAATCCTCTTTGCTACACAGCAGTACGGTATCCTCTCCCGAGGTATAGCAGGAGAGTCTTTTACCGAAGGCTATTCCCTGCCAGACGCCGTCTGCATTTTGGTCAAAGCGGAAGCACTGACCGCAGTCAAGAGTCTGTTCGAGTATGAAAAACCTTTCGTTTTTGATAATTACCTTGTCTTTTTCGAAAATTACGTTCATAAATAAACCTTTTTCTTGCAAAACTTATTAACCTGATGTATAATCCTGTTAAGAGGTGATATTTTTGCACGAACACATATATACCATCCCCGTTAACGAAGCATTTGAGAATTGCGGCGGAAACTGCCCTTTCTGTATGCTTTTTGAAAATCTTGAGGAAACCGAGCTTGATCTCATACTCGGCGCTTCCATGATGGAGCCCGACATACGCAAAAAGACCAACGAAAAGGGATTTTGCGGAAAGCACTACCGCAGAATGTTTACGATGAAAAACCGTCTGGGTATGGCTTTGATGATGGAAAGCCATCTTGAAGCCCTTAAAAAGGATCTTGCGCCCGGCGGCATACTTTCAAGAGACGCTTCCAACAAGCCCGTAAAGCGTATAACCGAGCTTGACGAAAGCTGCTACGTTTGCGAGCGTATAGAAGAAAAGTTTTCCAAAATGATAGCCACCGCGGTGTATCTGTACAACACCGAGGAGGATTTCCGCCGTAAGTTCAATTCCGCTACGGTGATATGCCTGCCCCATTACAAAAGACTGCTTACAGCCGCTTCGGGCAATATTCCCAAAAAGAATTACGCTTCACTTTTTGAGGATGCGGACAAGCTTGTGCGCGGATATCTCGGCACACTGAAGGACGACGTTTCCTGGTTCTGCCGAAAGTTTGACTACCGCTTTGACGATCAGCCCTGGGGAAACAGCAAGGATTCCGTTGAGCGCTCCATCCGCTTTTTGACGGGCGGAACAGCCGAAAGCTTCGGAAGCGATAAGCGCAAATAAACCACCCCGCGAAGCCTTACGGCTTCGTAGGGACCCCGACAATCACCCCGCAAAGCCTTACGGCTTCGTGGGGACCCCGACAACAATAAAAGTTACACGTCCCAAAAGGGACGTGTTTTTTTATTCTGCATACTGTGAATAAACGGGGTGATTATTCATAACCGAGTTTACATAACCCGCCACTTATTAACATAATAAAAATTATGAAATCCACATTATCCACATAGTTATCCACATTTTTTGGAGTTCCCCACACGATAATTCGGGGTTTTTTTAGGTTTTAGTACATTAAAGTGTGAGTTATCCACATACTTTTCCACCGAATGTGGAAAACATTATGTATAATACATTACACGATTTTAGTTGCGTAAGCATTGAGATCAAGCCCCGCAGCCGAGCCCGAAAGATACTCGAAATAGCCCTGAGAAGCGATCATCGCCGCGTTGTCGCCGCACAGAGAAAGGGGCGGTAAATAAAGGGAAACGCCCTTTTTATCGGTAAGTGCTTTAAGCCCCGAGCGAAGGTGTGAATTGGCGGCAACACCGCCTGCAAGCACCAGAGGACAGGCGCCGTATTGATCGAAAAGTGCTTCCACGCGAACGCAAATGCTCTTTACCAGCGCTTCCGTAAAGGAGGCGGCGATATCCGCTTTATATTCCTCGGTCATTTCAATACCCTTTTGCTGAAGGGTGTGAACGTGGTTGATGACCGCAGTCTTCAAGCCCGAGAAGGAAAAATCAAAGGGGCAGTTATCCACGTGGCTAATGGAAAACTTCATTGCGTTTTTGTTGCCTATGGAAGCAAGTCTGTCCATAGCCGCGCCGCCGGGATAAGGAAGTCCCAGCATACGCGCCGCTTTATCGAAGGCTTCACCTGCCGCATCATCTCTGGTCTGACCGATGCTTTGGTAACGGGTATAATCGTCCACCTTCAGAAGAGAGGTGTGTCCGCCCGAAACAACGAGAGCTATAAAAGGAGGCTTAAGGTCGGGATGAGCAATATAATTTGCCGCAACGTGGCCGCGGATGTGGTGAACGGGCACCAGAGGCTTGCCGCAGGAATAGCTTAATCCTTTTGCAAAAGAAAGTCCCGTAAGAAGTGCGCCGATAAGTCCGGGCGCGTATGTGACCGCGATGGCGTCAATATCCTCAAGTGTGAGGGATGCTTTTTCAAGTGCCTCTCTCACCACGCCGCTCAAAGCCTCGCAATGGGCGCGGGAGGCTATCTCGGGCACGACACCGCCGTAAAGAGCGTGTACCTCTGCCTGAGACGCTACTATATTTGAAAGCACTGTTCTGCCATCCTCCACCACGGAAGCGGCAGTTTCATCGCAGGAGCTTTCTATTCCCAATATCTTCATTTATTTCACCTTCAATTCCATTATCAATGCGTTTATTCCGCGGTAATATCCACGTCGGGTGCCCACAAGCTCAAAGCCCAGCGAAGTATAAAAGCTTATGGCAACGGTGTTTGTTTCCTTTACCAACAAAAACACCCTTTCGCATTTTTCTTTTAAAGAGTTGACCAATGCTTTTCCGACACCCTTGCGCCGAAAAGCGGGATCAACCGCTATATTTTCTATTTCCGCCTCGCCGAAAGCGACGGTTGCAGATAAAATTCCGCTGAAAGCGCCGTCGGTTTCCGCAAAAAGATACACCGCAGTATCGGAGGAAAGAAAATCTGATATAGCTTTTTCCGACCACGCGGTATCCAGACATTCCTTTTCCAACACCGCGGCTGCGGGTATTTTTTCTTTTGTAAGTGTATATACCTTATTCATCGCCGATAAATCTTTCAACCACGTCCTCGGGAGCGTATACAGCCTTGCGGGTGGCTCTGTCGTAGAGATAGCAGTTGCCGTCCATATCCATAGTAAATACTACCACGTAATACAGACCGGGATAATTTGCGCTGAGCATACGGAGAATAAAGGTATTATCGTCATCCAATTCCACGGGAAGAAAGGTCTCCTCTTCCTCAAGAATAGCGTCGCGGATGGCGTAAACGAGGTCGCTGTCATCCTGAAATTCGGTGTCCTCGGGATAGCTTACCTCGGGATCGCGGTACTTTTCCTCGCAGTACAGGGTGGTAAGATATGCAGAGCCGTAATATACGAAGGACGCAACGGGATCAAATACGTCTATGGTAAGGTCGGGAGTGCCCGCCGCCTTGTAAACGATACCGTCCTTATCGCAAAGGAAAAGGTTGCTGTCCTCCCACTTGATAGAATAATACTGCATTTTGCCGTCGTTACAGACAGCCTCTTCACGCTCGAGAGCGTACACGGAGATGGGGTTTGAAAACGTTTCGTATTCGATACCCGTTTTCGGGTCGGTAAAGCCGAACTCCGTAAGCTCTACGGTGTGTCCCTTAAGGGGCTCCTTATCCGAGCAAGAGAAAAAGGAAAGCACAAACAAAAATATAAGTAATAATGCGGAAAATCTTTTCATTAATAGCCCTTCTGTCCCAAGCTGTCGTCATTTATGACCCAGTCTTCTACGTTGTATATGGAATATTCCGTTGCGGTCTCGCGGACGATGATACGCTTTATTCCTGCGTTTATAACCATTCTTTTGCACATCTGACAGCATGTGGTACCGCCGATGGATTCGCCCGTTTTGGGGTCGGTGCAGGCGAGATAAAGGTCAGCGTCCAGCATTTCCTCGCGGGAGGCGGCGATAATGGCGTTTGCCTCGGCGTGGACGGAGCGGCACAGCTCGTATCTCTCGCCGCGGGGAATAGCCATTTCCTCACGGAGGCAGGTGCCTCTGTCACAGCAGTTTATTCTTCCGCGGGGCGCGCCTGCATAGCCCGTGGAAACGATGCTGTCGTTCTTTACGATTATTGCGCCGAATTTACGGCGGAGACAAGTGCCGCGCTGGGACACGGTCTGCGCAATATCAAGATAATAATTAATTTTGTCCGGACGTGTCATTTTCAAGCTCCTTTGCGGTCTTTAATATAAATTCACGGAAACCTTCCTTGGTTTCGGGATGTCTGAGTCCCATATAAACGTTGGACTCTATATAGCTGAGCTTATTGCCTACGTCAAAACGGTCGCCCTCGAAAACGCAAGCCTTCATGCCGTATCTCCGCGCCAATTCCGCCATAGCGTCGGTAAGCTGTATTTCCCCCTTTGCTCCGGGAGGGGTG
The DNA here is from genome assembly GCA_017625615.1 of Clostridia bacterium. Classification (GTDB taxonomy): domain Bacteria; phylum Bacillota; class Clostridia; order Oscillospirales; family CAG-382; genus SFLA01. The sequence goes on along the minus strand of JAGAKP010000048.1, from coordinate 11,554 downwards.
GTATCGAGAATATCAAAAATTTCGGGAGTAAGCACTACTCTGCCGAGGATGGCAAGGTCGGTAAACACCTGCTCGGGACGGGGTTTTTCGATCATATCCGTGCAATGATACACGTTTTCGCGTACGGGAGTGGCTTTAAGAGAGCAATATTTGGAAAGGCTCTCCGCATCCACGTGGCGGACGCCTGCAACAGCAAGCCCGAATTCCTCGTATACGTCGGTGAGCTGCTTCGTGACGGGAGTTTCGGAAAAAATAATATCGTCGCCGTACATAACCGCAAAGGGCTCGTTGCCGACGAAGGAGCGCGCAAGGCTGACCGCGTGGCCGAGACCGCGTGCGTTGTTCTGACGGATATAGCTTACGTTAGCCATTTCCGTAATGGAATTGAGCATTTCAAGATCATCCAGCCTGTTGGCACGGCGGAGCGATTCGGAATAATCGGGGTTGTAATCGAAGTGGTTCTCCAAGGATTCCTTGCCGCGGTTAGATATTATAAGTATATCCGTAATACCGCTGTTTACGGCTTCCTCAACGAGATACTGTATTGCGGGCTTATCTACTATAGCCAGCATTTCCTTGGGAACGCTTTTGGATATGGGAAGCATTCTCGTGCCAAGTCCGGCTGCGGGAATGACCGCTTTTTTGACTTTCAATGAAATACCTCCTCCAACTTTAAAAAAATACCGTCGGGGATATTATACATACCCCCGACGGAAAAGTCAATATTTTAAATATGAACTTTAAGATTTACGTGTAATTATGCCTTCTTTTTCTTAAGAACTACAACAACTACAACAACTGCAACGATTGCAACAACTGCTACAACGATACCGATGATGAGACCGGTGTTGCCGCCCTTGTCGTCAGCCTTGTCCTCGGAAACGTCAGAGGATTCGGTAGCAACAGAGGATTCAGCTTCGGAGGACTCGTCAACAACCTCGGAAGATTCAGCTTCGGAGGATTCATCGGGTACTTCGGAAACGTCGCTTTCTTCATTTGCGCCGTAGTAAACTACAGCGTTGGTAGCATAAAGCTTGTTCTCGAAATCGTAGCCGAGGAAGACAACCTTATCGCCTGCTACGAGGGCACGGAGAGCCTCTCTGTCCTGGCAGGACTGGGAGTTGGGATCAGTGCTGTCATCGCCGTGAACTGCGAGAGCGATATCGCCTTCCTTGATCTCGTTGGCAAATACTACTTCGCCGCCATCTGCCCAAACTACTTCAAGCAGTTCGTAAACGCCTGCTGCATCGGTAGGTCTGAGGTGTGCGGTAGCTGCCCACTTAACGTTGTAATCGTTAACCTTGGAAAGGTCTGTGATAACGGTAGCAGAGCCTGCAGTGATAGCAGTATTGAATGCGGGCTTGGAAAGAACTGCGGTAGCGCTTTCGGGAATAGTAGTTTCGTCGATTGCGGGAGGCGCATTGGGAATATCAAGGCTCTCGTTGCCTTCGAGTTCCTGAGAAACTTCGGTCTTGGAGTTGTCTTCGTTACCCTGAGCGTCCTTCTTGCCTGCAAGAGTTACGATAGCAAGGTTCTTGGGAGCCTTACCGCCAAGGATACAATCCTGCCACTCAACCATGTTGTTCTGGGGAGCGTCAAAATTATTTACGTCAAACTGTACCTGGTCAGCAACAACGTAGCTGAGACCGATAACAGTGCCGTTACCTACAGCGTCAAGACCGGATGCTTTCCAAGGGAACTTTATTTCATAAGTAACTTCGATGCCGTCGCCAGTATCAAGAACGTTACCTGCGAAATCCCAGTCAGCAGAGCCGATACCGGCCTGTGCACCGGAAGCGTTCCATACGCACTTGATGGGAGTTTCACCTTCGTGCATGGTAACGCCAAGCTCGAGATAGTCGCCGGTATAAGTATCGGGAGCGATATCTTCAGCGAGAGTGGGGTGGTAGGGGGTGTACATTACCTGTACACAGCAGTGCTGCCACATATTACCAAGTGCGTCAGCGCCGTAAACGGGAGAAGAATATGCGTCAAGTTCGGAATGAACTACCCATGCAAGGTACATAGCTTCGTCATCCCAGCAAGCATAAAAATCCGCCTGGATAGTGTGATCCTTATCAAACTGATCAACAAACTCGTCACTGCTGTAATTAACAGTGTTGAAGGGCAAAAGACTGTACTCGTTGGGGTTAACAACGCCGTCAGTCTTGGGTGCTACATTGTTGTAAGGGAGGTTGTATTCTGCGTTCTTATTTGCTGCGAAAGCAGTGGTGGGAACGAGAGCAAGAACCATTACAAGAACAAGTGCAACACTAAGAATGGATGCAATAATGGACTTTTTCATAAATTTTCTCCTTTTTTTCAAAACTTAATGTTTTGCTTTGTACATTATACACTGTAAATATTCAAAAAGCAATAGTTTTTTTAAAAGAATCGGTATGCGGAGAGGAAAACAAGTTTAAAAAATAAGAAATTAACTGTTGACAACCGCGCTTCGGTGTGTTATAATTGCAAAGCACGGGCGAGGAAAGCCTTTATACGGAAAGATGGCTGAGCTGGTCTAAGGCGCACGACTGGAAATCGTGTGAACGCTAATACCGTTCCGAGGGTTCGAATCCCTCTCTTTCCGCCAAAACAAAAAGCAGGCTAAATGCCTGCTTTTTTGTTTTCGTAGTAAATGGGATTCGAACGGGTCGGGAGTGAATGACTTGCCGGTGGCAAGTCAGAGCCGACCCTGACCGAGGGGCGTCGAGCCCCGAGAACGAATCCCTCTCTTTCCGCCAAAACAAACACTCCACTTTAGTGGGGTGTTTTATTTTTTGTGGTTAGCGGGATTCGAACGGGTCGGGAGTGAATGACATCCCGCCAAAAGGAAACACCTCACTTTTTGAGGTGTTTTTGTTGTTTATTCCATTTTGCAGTAGCTTTCCACTGCCTTCATTCCGTCCATAGCGGCGGACATTATTCCGCCCGCGTAGCCTGCCCCCTCGCCGATGGGATACAGCCCCGCAAGGGAGGAAACGCCGTTTTCATCACGAAGGATTCTAACGGGACAGGTGGAACGGCTTTCCGCCGCCGTCATGACCGCGCCCGACATATCGAAATCATTTATCTTTTTGCCGAAGGAAACAAGTCCTTCACTCAATGCATCCGTAATAAAGCTTGGGAACAGCTTTCGCATATCCGCTTCCCTTACGCCGTTTGAAAAGGTTGGCGTAACGGAGGCGCTTTCCTTTTTTATACCCAAAAAGGAGCCAACCGTCTGGCAGGGGGCACGCCAATCCGCGCCGCCCAAAGCAAAAGCCTTTTCCTCAAGGTGCTGTTGGAACATCATTCCGTCAAAAAGTCCCGTGCCGTAATCTGCGGGAGTAAGACCAACCAAAAGGGCGGAATTTGAATTGATACCGTCACGGGCACGGTAGCTCATACCGTTTGTAACGAGACGGTTTTCCTCGCTTGAAGCGTTGACGACGTACCCGCCGGGGCACATACAAAAGGTATATACTCCCCTGCCCGCGCTTGTCTGATGGGACAGCTTATAGGAAGCGGCAGGCAGAGCATCTGCATGCTCTCGGTACTGGGAAGTATCTATCATCCTGCGTGGATGCTCAATACGTACGCCCACCGAAAAGGGCTTTTGCTCCATATTCACCTTGTCCGCCAGCATTCTGAAGGTATCCCGCGCGGAATGGCCGATGCCGAGAAAGACGGTATCGGTCTCAATAACCGTCTCTTCGCCGTTTTTTACGTACTTTACTGCAGATACTCTTCCCTGTTCCGTGACGATATCCGTCATACGCGCGCCGAAGACCATCTCGCCGCCAAGGGAAATAATTTCCTCGCGTATGCCCTTTACACAGCCGCGAAGCAGGTCGGTGCCGATATGAGGCTTTGCGTCGTACATAATATCCTCGGGCGCGCCGTGGGATACGAAGGTGGACAGGACGAATCTGCCACGGTAGTTTTTATCCTTGACGAGGGTATTCAGCTTTCCATCGGAAAAGCTGCCTGCGCCCCCTTCGCCGAACTGAACGTTGCTTTCGGTATCAAGCACGCCCGTGCGCCAGAAAAGCTCTACGCTTTTTACGCGCTCGTCAACGCTTTTGCCGCGCTCAAGGACGATGGGACGCGCACCCGCCTTCGCAAGAAGCAATGCAGCAAACATTCCCGCGGGGCCGAAGCCCACTACCACGGGACGGGGAAAAGCTCCCCTCTTTACGGGACAGACGTATCCTCCATCGGGTATGATCTCGTACTTCATACCCTTTAAGGCGCGAAGGGCTGTGTGCTCGTCCTTCGGCATTATGTCAACGGCATATACGAAGCGAAGCGGCTTGCCGCGGCGTGCGTCGATACTGCGGCGGTACACCGTAAAGGGGACGGCAGAGCCGAATATATTAAGTATATAGGAAGGCAAATCCCCGCCTTGCGGCAGGGATATATCGTATAATCTTATCATTTTTTAAGCATCGTTTCGATATTCTGATACTGGCCGAGGATCTTATCTGCGGCGTAAGCCATAAGGATATCCTCCCAGAAGTTGTACTTGTCATACTTCAGGTGGCAGTAGTTATCGTAGGAATACTGAGCGGCAAGATAGCCGTTTGCATCTGCATATACCCAAGAAAGGTCGATAAAATCGTAGCCGTTTTCATCGCAATAGTCGAGAACGACTTCGTTCTTTCTACGGACGAGATCGTTATCGACACCCTTGCCGTTATCGCGGGCGCTCTTGGTAAAGAAACCGCTGGAAAGGAATACTATCTCGGTTTCGGGAGAGGTCTCACGGATATTCTCGCAGATGGTGTCAAGACAGCTGATAAGCTTGGTATCGGTGATATAACCGAAATCGTTAAGTCCGAAATTGATAAATACGCGCTTTGCCTCGTAATATTCAACCGCTTCCCAGATATACATAAGCTCGCCGCCTATTTTGGGATGGAGAGAAGAGGTAGCCTTATCTCTGCAGGAGTTGATATATCCGTAGGATGCAATGGAGAAGAAATTAACGGAAGGCATATCGCCGTAGTTATTGACGTAAAGCTTGAAGCCGTCAGTCACGGAGTCGCCTACGAAAAGGGAATCCTCAAGGAAATCCTCAAGGTCGTTTCTGTCAACACCGTGGGTATCAAGATCCTGACCGGTGTAGATGCCGTCAACGTAAGGGTCGCCGCCAGCAACGATATCGTTGCCGTTGGGCTTGCTGTTTTCGTTGGGCTTGCTGTTTTCCGCAGGAGTGCTGTTCTCGTCGGGAGTGCTCTCGTCTGCGGGAGTGCTTTCGTCAACGGGAGTACTCTCGTTACCTACGGGAGTGCTGTTTTCGTTTACGGGATCGCTATTCTCTGCGGGGGTGCTTGTATTTGCGGGTGCGCTGGTGTCGGGCTTATTGCTGACCTCGGACACGGGACCGCAAGCGGCAAGCAGTAAAACCGCCGCAAGGATAGTTGCAAGTAATCTATTTTTCATCGTTTTCATGCTTCTTTCTGAATTGCTGGTATTCTTCGTAGTAACGAATGGAATCGGGGTGACCGCAGAAGGCGATGGTGGAAGGCTCGTTGAACATACCGAGATACTGATAGCACAGAACTACGTCAACGTAAGGAGAGATAGCCTCGAGCTGCTTTTCAACACGCTCCATAGCGGCGGGAATGAGTGCGCTGCGGTAAACGTCAGCCTCAAACTCAAATACCTCCATATCTGCCCAAAGTGCGCTTCTGCCTGCTTTATCGTGTGCTTCACGGAGAGCCTTGTAATATGCGCCGGTCTGGTCGGGAGTGGACTTGCGTACGCCGATCTCGTCCTGATAAGCGACGATATCAACGTCCATACGCTTAAGCTGGTCAACGTAAAGCTCATCCGCAACGAGGATATTGGTGCCGTAGGGGGCGATCATAGTCTTTGCGTTGGGAGAAATTTCATGAGCGTGTGCGCTGTAAGCATTAACGTATGTAATAAATTCCTCAAGGAAGTGACCGTTTATGCAGGTCTCGTCGGGGAAATACCAACCGTAGAAGCTTGCGTGGCTGCCGTACTGTGCCCAAAGCTCATCCATAGCCTTGAAAGCGCGTGCGGTAACCTCGGGAGAGGTCATATTGTCGTAGGTGTGAGTCCATACGCCGTAGAAGCCGCAGGAAACGAACACCTTCATACCGCATTTATCGCATTCATCAAGCATAACGCCGATAGGATCCTTGCAGACCATATCCTCGGGGAAAGGATAAATATCGGTTTTGAAGTATGCCTCTGCGCTGTCCTCGTAAACGAGAGAAGAGCACATAAGCACAATGTACTCCATACCCATATTATGCATTTCTCTTACTTTTGCTCTCCACTGCTCGTCGGTAAATTTACGGCAGATAGGGTTCCAATACTTTCCCTCGGGTATATTGTGATGCTTGAATTCAAACCAAGTGCCTTTTATTGTCTTCATATTAATAATACCGCCTTTCATATTTATATGGATTATAGCAAATAACAGCGAATTTTGCAATAGATAAATGAAAAAACCGCCTTTATTATTTTATTTAAACGCAAATATAATTATGACTTATCCTTTTTCTCCAAAAATGAGCGGTAATGCGAGTAAAATTCAACCGAATCGGGATGTCCGCAATACGCAACGGTTGAGGGCTCGTTCATCATACCCATATACTGATAGCACAAGACCACGTCCACGTAAGGGGACACCGCTTCAAGCTGACGCTTTACTCTTTCCATATCGGATGGGATAAGGGCGCTTACGTAGACGCCGCCCTCGAAATCGAAAAGCTCAACGTCTGCCCAGAGAGCGCTTCTGCCCGCCTTATCGTGGGCTTCCCGCAGAGCGCGGTAATACGCACCCGTTTCCTCGGGAGTGGATTTACGCACGCCCACCTCGTCCTGATACGCTATGAAATCCACGTCCAGCCGTCTGAGCTGATCTATATAGGCTTCGTCGGCAATAATTTTACGGGTGCCGTAGGGTGCAACAAGCGTTTTCGTATGGGGTGCGATACGGTGCGCCTGCTCACTGTATGCGTTTACGTAGGAAATGAATTCTTCTGAAAACAATCCGCCAGCTCCCGTTTCGTCGGGATAATACCAGCCGTAAAAGCTTTTGTGGGAGCCGAATTTTTCCCAAAGCTCCTCCATAGCCCCGAAGGCACGGCGGGTAACCTCCTCGGACACCATATTTTTAGATGCGTTGGTGCAGGGACCGTAATATCCGCTCGACATAAACACCTTCATTCCCAATTTATCACATTGGTCAAGCATTACCTCAATGGGGTTTGCGCACGCCATATCCTCGGGAAAGGGATATATATCGGTTTCAAAATATGCTTCGGCGCTGTCCTCGTACACGAGAGAAGCGCACAAAAGGACGAGATATTCCATTCCGATATCGTGCATTTCCTTTATTTTTGCACGCCACTGCTCTTCCGTGAATTTACGGCATACGGGGTTCCAATATTTCCCCTCACACACGTTATGATGCTTAAATTCGAACCAAGTGCCCTTTATCGTCTTCATTTATGGTACCGCCTTATATTATTTTAATACATTATGGCAAATTTTGAAAAGAAAATCAATAGCAAAAAAACATCTGCGTAAAAAAACACAGATACTTTTGATTATCGGAGTGTTATTTTATCCTCTGTTTAGTACGTTTAAGGTAGCCGTCCTTGACAAGCGCTCTACGGATCTTCCCGTTATCCTGCCGACGGTTGCCGAAGAGGTGCCCTTTAAGGTAATATCCGCTTCCTTTACGGTAAGTCCCGCGCCGTTAAGCTCTCCTGCGCCGGTTACGTTAAGCTCAAGCATAGCTATATCCCCGCCGCATTCTATATCTCCGCTTCCCGTTATGACGGCGCGGAGCGCGCGGGTGACGTCCTTTATCCTTACGTCGCCGCTTCCCGAAATACGAAGATCGGCCGTGCCTGCGTCAAAGCCCGAAATATCGCCCGAGCCGTTTATCTGAGCGGACAGCATTTCGCCGAAATCGCCGCAGGTTATATCGCCTGATCCGTTTATCTGAAGAACGGTCTGCGTTCCCACGTTGCCTGCGGAAACGTCGCCGCTTCCGTTTATGACTATGCTCAGCCTGTCGGTATCGCTGATATTTATATCGCCCGAGCCGTTTATCTGAAGGGTGGCGAAGTTGAAGACAATGCCCGTTGAAAGCGTGCCCGAGCCGTTTATCTGTACGCCCAAAAAGTCGCCTCTTTCAAAGCCGACGCAGACGGTAAGACGGTTGTTTTTGATACGTCCCGTATTTCCGTTTACGCTTTTAACGTGTATACGCAGTATACCGTTGGAGGTGAAGGAGGTCTCTATAAGGGAAATGAATTTTGCGCTTCCCTCTGCGTGCATACTGTAAGAGCCGTCCTCGGAAGGCAGTATCTCTATATCGCAGGGAAAGTTATTTGAAATCTCCAAGGATGAAAAGGGAGTAAACTCCTTATCGAGAAGAGTCTCGCCGTAATCGGAACTTTCGCTCAACTCTTCCTTTTCCTGCTCGATGATGCGTATTTCACCCGTTCCGCAGTTTACCACGGTGTTATCCGAAAAATCCGCATAGCTTCCGTCGGTAAAGCAAATACGTGTGTCGTCGCCGTGCTCCACCGTTTTATTGGAATAGCAGGCAAGATTGCCCGATATTCCCACGAGAGCAAGCCCTTCGTAATATTCGCTTACCGCCGTATCCCTTTCCCTTTTTTCACCGAACAGCTCTCCGACGGGAATATCCAGAGCGGATGCGATACGGGGGAACAAGGTAACGTCTGGCAAGCCCTCCCCTCTCTCCCATTTGGAGATTGCCTGAGGGGTTATGGATAATTTTTCCGCAAGCTCGTTTTGGGTAAGAGAACGGGCGCGTCTCATTTCCGAAAGGCGTACGCCGAAATCCTTAAGTCCGTTTGTTGACATATTTATCTTCTCCTTGATACTTTTTCGCGCGCAAGTATATGTTACCACGAAAAAACACACAAAGCAATAACCGCGCAGTTGCGAAAAAGAGCTGTGTTTTCACACCTTCCGGATATATGATACTACTTTTCCAAAAAGAAATCAACCTTCGGTTTAGTCGCATCCCGTTTTAAACCCGCAGTTTATATAAAACCCGTATTGAAAAAAGCAAATATAAGTGGTAAAATAAGAAAAGAGGTGAAAATAATGAAAAGAATAACCTGCGTATTTCTTTGTCTGTGTATTTTGTGCGCATTTCCCTTCGTTGCGACGGCTCAGGCGCCCGTTATAAAAGGGGTTATCAACGGGCAAACGGTAAACGGCGATATCACCATAAGCTGGGATAAAATAGAACAAGCCGAGTATTACACCGTAAACGTAAGATATATACAGAACGACGACAAGGGTCCCTTGGCGTACGACGCGGTGAAGACGGAGGATACCTCCTTTACCCTTGAAAAATCCGTTATGGATACCCTCGGACACGGATCATACCGCGTTTGCGTGGCTTCATATATTGACGGCAAGCCCTATTATTCCAATATAGTGGTCTATACCTATACCGACGTGGTATCCCCCATAAGCGGAAAGACGGTGGTGTGCTTCGGTGACAGCCTTACCGCAAACGGAATATGGGAAAAGCAGCTTGCCGCACGGTTTGGCACCTCCTTTATAAACGCAGGCGTTGGCGGTACCACTACCGAAACCTCAAGGGACAGATTTCCTGCCGACGTGCTGGCGAAAAATCCCGATATAACCGTTATCTGCTTTGCATATAACGATGCGGTAAAGATAGACCGCATCGCCTCGAGAGTATCCCTTGAAAGATACAGAGAAAACCTCGTATATTACGTAACTGAGCTTCAGAAGGCGGGCAGTGACGTAATACTTATGTCCCCCAGCCCCGTTATCGAGGAATACTTTAACGCAAATCCCCTCCACCCCGGCGAGGATTACGTTGAGGACGGCGGAATAAACAATCTTATAAGCAAATACACCGACATTATGGCAGAGGTTGCAAAGGAATACGGAGAATATTACTTCGACCTCAACGCCGCCTTTGACGGAAAGGATATGTATTCCCTTATAGGCACGGACGGAACCCATCCCAACCACACGGGATATGCTTATTACGCGTCTGCTTTAGGTGATTTTATACAGAAGGAATACGGTATAAAATACACCTTGGGCGATATAAACGGCAACGGAAAAATTGATATGAGCGATTATCTTATATGCCGACGGATGATAGTTGGCACGTATCAAGCCGACAAGGCACAGGTATTGGCTTCCGACGTAAACGAAAGCGGCGAAACCGACGCCAACGATTATATCCTCATAAAACGGCATTTTCTCGGAACATATAACATAACGGAGTAAAAAAATGAAAGCATACGAAAGATTACTTAAATACGTTACCTTCCCCACCGCATCCGACGAGACGGCAAACAAATGTCCCTCCACCGACAAGCAGTTCGCTTTGGCAAAGTATCTTGCGGAGGAAATGACGTCTCTCGGTCTTACCGACGTGACCGTAGACGAAAACTGCTACGTTTACGCCACGCTGGAGGCAAACACCACAAAGGACCTTCCCGTTATCGGACTTATTGCCCATCTTGATACATCGCCCGATGCACCCGACTACCCCGTAAAGCCCCGTCTTGTGGAAAATTACGACGGCAAGGATATTCCCCTTAACGAAGAAACGGTTATGAAAGTGGCGGATTTTCCCTTCCTGCCTCAGTTTGCGGGAAAGACGCTTATAGTTACCGACGGAAACACCCTTCTCGGCGCCGACGATAAGGCGGGAATTGCAAATATACTTACTGCCGTTGAAAGACTTAAAAACAGCCAAAAAGAACACGGTAAGGTGAGAATTGCCTTTACTCCCGACGAGGAGATCGGTGCAGGCGCAGACCTCTTTGACGTAAAGGGCTTCGGCGCAGACTGGGCGTACACCGTTGACGGCGGCGCGTTGGGCGAAATAGAATACGAATGCTTTAACGCGTCCCACGCAAGAGTAACGGTGACAGGCAGAAATATACACCCCGGGAGCGCTAAGGGAAAAATGATAAATTCACTGCTGGTTGCGATGGAATATCAATCCCTCCTTCCCGTTTTTGACAGACCCGAGCATACCGAGGGCTACGAGGGCTTTATACACCTCAACAGCATGAGCGGCGACGTGGAAAAGACGGTGATGGATTTTATCATCCGCGACCACGACGGAGGCAAGCTTGAAGACAAAAAGCGTATAATGCTCGCCGCCGCAGAGTTTCTTAACGCAAAGCACGGAAATATCGTTAAGGCGGAGATCACAGACAGCTACCGCAATATGAAGGAAATGATACTTCCCCACTTCCACATTATAGAGGAAGCGGAAAGGGCTATGAGGGAATGCGGTGTTGAGCCTCAGATAATCGCAATACGCGGAGGTACCGACGGCGCAAGGCTTTCCTTTGAGGGTCTTCCCTGCCCCAATATTTGCACGGGAGGATGCAACTTCCACGGCAGATACGAATTCGCCTGCGCGGAGGATATGGAAAAAACCGCAGAGATTATCGAAAGAATTATTACAAATAACGCAAAGTAATATAAAAGTAATATAAATAAAAAAAATCACCCCGCGAAGCCTTACGGCTTCGTGGGG
>JAGAKP010000047.1 GCA_017625615.1 Clostridia bacterium | reverse complement strand
GTCCCGTTGCCATAGCGCAAATAAAGGTCTTTTTGGGTGTAACACCCGCCGCCAGCATGGGACCTATTATTACCATACCCTCGGGAATATTCTGTAAAGCGATGCCCCCTGCGATGATCAACGCCTGGGAGGTGTCGCCCGCGCCAAAGCCAACGCCTGCCGCAATACCCTCGGGCAGGTTATGTATGGCGATAGCGGCAACGAACAGCAGTACCTTGCTGAGGTTGGCGTTGTGATGCTCCTCCGTGTCGGGACCCACGAGCTTGTGGAGATGGGGAACAAGCTTGTCTATAAGGTTAAGACACAGCGCTCCCGTAAAGATGCCCGCTACGGTTATCAGCAGACCGAATTTTCCGCCGTAGTCCAGAGAGGGAAGTATAAGCCCCAGCACCGCCGCAGCAAGCATTACCCCCGCGGCAAAGGACAGCACGATATCCGAAAATTTATGTGATATCTTTTTGAATATAAAACCTATCACCGAGCCCATAACGGTTGCACCGCCCACGCCCAGCGCCGTCAACAATACCATTTCCATAAAAATTCTTTCTCCTTCGGTAAAAAAGCACCGCGGCTTTTGCGGCGGTACTTTTCAATAAAGCTAAAAGGTTGGTTTTAAGCCTTTTCGGGGCCCATAAGTATTTCGGATATAATATCCAATACCTTTTGGTGGCATCCGCCGCATCCGGTAGAGCAGTGGGTCACCTTCTGAACGTCTTCGAAGGCTTCAAGCACGTCGGTAAACTTGTTGTGAACGTGAAGTGCGTTTGCAATATCGGCATAGCTTACCTGCTTGCAGTTGCAGACCATATAGTTTTCTTTCATTTTTTCACCTTTTATTCTGCGCTGAAGCTGTCTTTACCTACTCCGCAGATACCGCATTCAAAATCCTCGGGAAGATCTTCAAACTTCGTGCCGGGAGCAATTCCGCGTTCGGGATCGCCTGCCTCCTCGTCGTAGATCCAGCCGCAAATGTCGCATACGTATTTCATCTTTGTTTCCTCCTGTTTGTTTTTTTATTCAACGTCAGCCTTCCACAAGCCGTGGAGGTTGCAATAAGCGTAAACCGCAATGGGTTCTTCGTCTGTGAGAGTAAAGGTTACTGCGGGAGCCTCGCCTGCCTTAAGGCACTTTCTCTGACCGCCTCTGCAGGTCTGGAGATATACCCACGTAATGCTGTGCTCTTCGGTCATAGGATGCTCAACGCTGCCTACGCATACCTTAACGGTATTTCCCTCGCGGGTAACTACGGGAATATGCTTTTCTCTGCTGGCTTCAACGGTGCCCGCCTCAAGCTTCGTCATCTTCTGACCGCAGCACACAAGAGGAACGCCGGAATCATTGATCATTCCTACGATATTTCCGCAATGCTCGCAAATGTAAAATTTGGTGTTGTTACACATATTATTATCCTCCAAAAATGTTTTTTTATTTTGTGTTATTTTATTTCTTCGAAATCGCTTGCACCGTGCTTGCAGAGGGGGCAAACTATATCATCGGGGAGTGTGTCTCCCTCGTATACCCAACCGCATATCTTACATACGTAGCCCTTTTTGCCTTCGGTTTTCGGCTTGGGCTTTACGTTATTGAGATAATAGGTGTAGGTCATGGTTTCCTTATCGGAAATAACTCTCGCCTCGGTTACGGAGCATATAAACATTCCGTGGGTGTCAAGGTCAACGTACTGCTCCACCTTAAGTGACATAAAGGAGTTTATATATCTGGGCAGGAACGCCAGACCGTTGTCGGAGCGGAGGGGGGTGCAATCTGCAAACTTATCGGTGTTTCTTCCGCTTCTGAATCCGAAGGACTCAAATACCGAAAAGGGAGCCTCGGTGGAAAGACAGTTTATATTCATTATTCCCGTCTGCTTAATAATATGGTGGGAATAGCTGTCTTTGTTAATGGTTACCGCAACTCTGTTGGGAGTGTTGGTCACCTGAGTAACGGTGTTTACTATAAGTCCGTTATCCTTCTTGCCGTCGTTTGAGGTTACCACGTACAGACCGTATCCGATATTGAACAGGGCGGTAAGGTCGTTTTTGTTTGCGGTCTCGCTCTGTCTTGCAAGATATTCCTTGCACAATTCGTCTGCAAGTGCGTCAAGCTGAGCCATACTTTCGTCGTTAAGGGCGGAAAGTATTTTTACGGTAGTATCGGTATAGGTTATATTCTTGCTCGTTTCAAGCATACCCTTCATTACCTTTGCCGCCAAGGGAGCCCAAGAACCGTTTTCGATAAATGCTACGGTGCGGTTCTGGAAGTTACGCTCGGTAAGGTGGGATATAAAATCACGCATAAAGGGGAATACTTCCGCGTTGTAGGTGGTGGTTGCAAGAACTATCTTGCTGTATCTGAACGCGTCCTCAACAGCCTCCGCCATATCACAGCGGGCAAGATCGTTTACCACTACCTTGGGGCATCCTCTTTCCTTCAGCTTTTCAGCCAGCAGATTTACCGCCTTTTTGGTGTTTCCGTAAACGGAGGTGTATGCAATAACTATTCCGTCTTCCTCGGGACGGTAGCTTGACCAGATATCGTAAAGATTAATATAGTAACCGAGATTTTCGGTAAGCACGGGACCGTGAAGGGGGCAGATTATCCGTATGTCAAGCCCTGCTGCCTTTTTAAGCAGATTTTGCACCTGCGCGCCGTATTTTCCGACGATGCCGATATAATATCTTCTTGCCTCGCACGCCCAGTCCTCCTCAACGTCCAGCGCGCCGAACTTTCCGAATCCGTCTGCGGAAAAGAGAACCTTATCGGTGCTGTCGTAGGTAACTATTACCTCGGGCCAGTGTACCATAGGTGCGGTCACGAAGGTGAGCACGTGCTTGCCGAGGGAGAGGGTATCGCCTTCTCCGACAACCACCTGCTTTTCCGCAAAATCGGTACCGAAAAAGTTTTTCATCATAACAAAGGCTTTTGCGGAAGAAACTATCATCGCATCGGGATACGCCTTTACGAAATTCATTATATTTGCGGAATGGTCAGGCTCCATGTGCTGTATCACCAGATAATCGGGCTTTCTTGCACCGAGAGCGTTCTGAATATTATCCAGCCATTCGTGAGTGAAGTTGGCGTCCACCGTGTCCATTATGGCGATCTTTTCGTCGATGATCGCGTAGGAATTGTACGACATACCGTTGGGCACGTCATACTGTCCCTCAAAAAGGTCTACCTTGTGGTCGTTTACGCCAATATACAGGATATCGTTGGTTACTTTCATATTATACTTCTCCGTATGTTTTCTTTAACGATTATACCATATAGATTTTGCAATTTCAATCTGTTTATTCCAAAATTTTTCCGTCAGTAGTTATTGTTACCACTTGCCAGGGAATAAACTTTCCGCTGGCCTGCAACGCACGCTTGACAGCGTTTTCAAGTCCGCCGCAGCAAGGGACCTCCATACGTACTATTTTTACGCTTTTTATGTCGTTACCTGCAATTATGCGTGTGAGCTTTTCGGCGTAATCCCCCTCGTCAAGCTTGGGACAGCCGATAAGGGTTATGTGGTTTCTTATAAAATCGTTGTGAAAGCTGCCGTAAGCGTATGCAGTGCAGTCTGCCGCGATGAGCAGATTTGCTCCTTCAAAGTAAGGCGCGTTTACGGGAACCAGCTTTATCTGGCAGGGCCATTGTGAAAGCTGACTTGCCGCGCTTACGTTTTTTACTGCGGCTGCGGGCTCACGCTTTATGGTCTTTGAGTTGGTTCCGGGGCATCCGCAGGGAAGCCTTTGTGCTTGCTTTTTTGCTTTCGACTTCATAACGGCGGCTTCGTTGTATTCGGGCGCCTCACGCTCCTCAAAGCTTATTGCGTCTACGGGGCAGGCGGGAAGACAATCTCCAAGTCCGTCACAGTAATCCTCGCGGGTAAGCCTTGCTTTTCCGTTTACCATCTCAATGGCACCCTCGTGGCAGGCGTCGGCACAGGCACCGCAACCGTTACATTTATTCTCATCTATTTTAATAATTTTTCTTATCATCGTCTTTCCTCCTTGCTTTTACGGTCACATTATAGTATAATGACGATAATAAGTCTGTTGAATTTTCAACAAACGGAGAATTTTTTATGGAAAAATATTTAAAAGTTTTACGCAACTGCTCACTTTTCCGGAATATCGAGGAGTCACATCTCACCAAAATGCTCACCTGCCTCGGCGCGAAGGTTGAAAGCTTCGATAAAAAATATACCATCATCGCCGAAGGCAACCCCGCAAAATATATCGGCATAATGCTTTCGGGCTCGGCGCAGATAATCCGTATGGATTATTTCGGAAACCGCAATATCGTTTCGGGCATAGAGGTTTCCGAAACCTTTTGCGAAGCCTTTGCCTGCGCAGAGGTAAAGGCGGTGCCTGTAACCATCGTGGCTACCGAGCCTTGCGAGATAATGCTTATAGATTGCAGTCATATTCTTCATACCTGCTCAAACAACTGCGGCTTTCATCAGCAGTTGATCTTCAATCTTATGAAGGACCTTGCCACCAAGAATATTATGTTCCATCAGAAGATAGAAATTACTTCAAAACGCTCCACCCGTGAAAAATTGCTTTCATATCTTACCTTTCAGGCGAAAAAAGCGGGAAGCAACGTCTTTGATATCCCCTTTGACCGTCAGGAATTGGCAGATTACCTTGAGGTCGACCGAAGCGGACTTTCCGCGGAGATAAGCAAGCTCCGCGCCGAGGGTATTATCGAATGCCGCAAAAACCGCTTTGAAATATTATATTGAAACGTAAAAATGCGTGCCCATTACAGCACGCATTTTTTTATCGGGGTCCCCGAGAAGCCGTAAGGCTTCTTGGGGTGATTTTATCTTATACCGTATTTTTCTATAATGTAGTCCATATCCTTGTCGCCTCTGCCGGATAAGCATATCAGTACGCTTCCCTTGCCCATAGTCTTTGCAAGCTTCATGCCGTATGCAACCGCGTGTGCGCTTTCGATAGCGGGAATTATACCCTCAAGTCGGGAGAGGGTAAAGAAGGCGTCGATAGTCTCGTCGTCGCTTATTACGTCGTATTTAACTCTGCCGAGATCGTGCAGGAACGCGTGCTCGGGGCCGGAGGAGGGATAGTCAAGACCGCTTGCCACTGAGTAAACGGGAGCGGGATCACCGTTTTCGTCCTTCAACATAATGCTGTTGAAGCCGTGCATTATTCCCTCGGTGCCGTATTTAAGGCTTGCGGCGTGATCGCCCAGTGCCGTGCCTCTTCCCAAGGGCTCAACACCGTAAATATCAACGGGGTAATTAAGGAATCCGGAAAACATACCCATAGAGTTACTTCCGCCGCCCACGCAGGCAACCACCGCGTCGGGCAATTCACCGGTCATTTCCACAAACTGCTCTCTTGCTTCAATTCCCACTATGCTCTGGAAATCTCTTACCATCATGGGGAAGGGATGAGGTCCCACAACGGAGCCTATGCAGTAGATAGCGTCCTTATATTCTCTTGCGTAAGCGTCAAAGGCGGCGTCTGCAGCTTCTTTAAGTGTGGCAAGTCCGTGGGTGACCTCCTTTACGTTTGCGCCGAGAATCTTCATTCTCGCAACGTTGGGAGCCTGCTTTTTAATATCCACGCTGCCCATATAAACGACACATTCCAAGCCGAAATATGCGGCGGCGGTGGCAATGGCAACACCAAGCTGTCCCGCACCCGTTTCGGCAATAACCTTATTCTAGCCCATATACTTTGCAAGCAACGCCTCACCCATACAGTGGTTGAGCTTGTGTGCGCCCGTGTGGTTAAGATCCTCGCGCTTTACGTAAAGCTGTACGTTTCCCAAGGATGAGGAAAGCCTTTCCAAGTGGGAAATAGGGGTAGGTCTTCCCTGAAACTCCTTGCGTATACGGCGCAATTCGTTAATGAACTTTCTGGATTTGCATATTGTGAAATACGCCTCGGTGATCTCGTCCATGGCAGTCTGCAATTCGGGTGATATGAAGGATCCGCCGTATTTGCCGAAATATCCCTTTTCGTCGGGGAAGTTTTTAAGATAGGTATCAAAATCTATGTTATTGAATTTCATTTTATTTTCTCCTGTTTTTTAAGTGTATTTTGGTTATCCGAGGTTACACCCGCCATCGTTTCGTTAAAAGCATTTTTCTTTTCTCCTTTAATATAAAAGTCCTTGACAGAACTATACCTTTCTGTCAAGGACGAATATGCTTTTATTCGCGGTGCCACCTTGATTCACGGCTTTTCCCGTGCCCTTTGCGGAATACGTTAATATTCCCGACAACTTACGTATGTCTTCACGTCGCAGAATACTCTGTTTTCACATTTGACTGCGCCCTCCGCGGTCCATTTAACGAACCGGTTCTTACCCGCATCTCAGCACCACGGGCTCTCTGTAAAGGCGTTTTTCGTTTTTATCTCCGCTTCAACGGTTTATTATTCAATTTAGATGAATTATATCACCTGAATATACACTTGTCAATAGGATATTGCGTAAATTTATTAACTTTTGTTTTTTGGCGGAAGCAGCTTTTCAAGCTCCTTGACAATATATCTGTCAAGCCCCTGCAAAAGCACTGCCGCATCCTTGTTTCTGCGGTCAAGGGAAATAAGCTTTTGCCTCAATTCGTAGGAGGGCATGTCCACACAGCCGCCCTCCCAACAGCATACCACGCTTTCAATGTGCGTGTCGCCGCTTTGGCGCATTTCCTTCAAAAGCAGGTCGGATTCGACGTCTGCCTGCGTGTCGGATATCACCGTTTTGTATATGCTTCCCTTTGCGGTCCTGAACACCACCGCCTGAGTCATATAGGTTCCGTTTTTCTTTTCAAGCTCCCCGTTGGCAATATCCACGAGACGAGCAAACTCGGATTCGTCGTAGGGGATATCCTTTCCGTCCTTCACCGTTACGAATCCTCTCGTGTTGGGGAACAGACCGTTCACGTAATCGAAAAACTTTATAAACCTCGGGTCATCTCTCACCGCGTCAAATTCAAGGCAGGAATCGTATTTCCATACGTTCAGCATGCAGATGACCGCCTCGTCATCGTGCACCTCGCAGGATAAGGTGTCCATAAAGGGTGAGCTTCCCAAAAGAGGCGCGCCTTCTCTTGCTTTCCAAAGGGATTCAATGTATTTTTGCGTCCTTTCAAGGCAGGAAAACCCTTCTTCCTTTTCTCCTTCCATAAACAAAGCTCTTGCAAGTCCGAATTCTATCTGTATCCGCAAAGGAAGCAGCAGATCGTTTTCGCTTTTTGAAAAAGCGTTGATAACCTGAAGGCACGATCTGTAGTATTCAGAGGGGTTCGGCAAGAAACAGCTTTGCATATTTCCGCAAGCTCCGCGGCTTTCCTCGGAAAGGAGGTTTATCAGCTTTGAAACAAGCTGGTACGTGGCGTTTTGTCTTACTCTGCTCCATTTTTCCGTGTCCTCGTTCCAGGCGTACCGCTGAAGCAGATAATCGTCCCAGGTGGTAAAAGCGTATCCCTCGGAGCAAAAGCTCTTCCAGATATCAAGCTTATCCTCGTCCTCGTTGCGGATAATATTTACCAGCGAAACGCATCTCACCCCGACGGGAAGCTGATTTAGCATTTCGCAAAGCTGCTCGCGCAGGTCGTCAAGTCTGCTTTCGGATACGTTGTCGTATTCGTTTTTCATCACCAGAAGATTGGTAAAATACAAAACCATATATTCTCTTGGCTTTTCTCTCGTAAGCACCTCAAGAATATCGCATACCCGCTTGCGGTTTTCAAGTGTGTTTTCGCTGTGTACCGCCTTGGATGCTTCGGCAAATTCCTTTCTGTATATGGTCAGCGAGGATTCCAGCCCCAGCATCAATTCGTCCAGCGTCACGTCAAAATACTTTGCAATTCGGGGAAGCAGTACCACGTCGGGGTAAGCCTGTCCCGTTTCCCAACGGCTTACGGATTGGGGCGTTACCGAAAGGCTTTGTGCAAGCTCGGTCTGCGTTATACCGCGGGCCTTTCGCATTTCCCGTATGTTTTCGGACAGATTAAGTTCCATATTGGCAAAGTCCTCCCGATACTGTGTTTTAAAATAAGTATAACAGATATCATCGGTTTAATCAAGCAACCGTCACGGATATTTAATCACGCGGCGGGTGATTTTTGTAAAAACACGTTGAAAATACCCCCGCGTTGTGTTACAATAATTCCGTATACGAAAAGGAGGTAATCTTTTATGCCGCAATGCAGCTTTTCCAAGGTATCCCTTCGGGGCACCTTCACTCCCGCGTGGGATTTCCATACCGACCTTTACTGCCGTCTTTTGTATATCCGCAGCGGGGAAGAGCAAGTGCTCTTTTGCGTTTTCGATACCGCCTCCGCTTGGGCTTCAGATACCCGCATTTTCCGTAAAGCTATTTCCGAAAGCTGCGGTATTCCCGAAAAAAGCATAATTTTCCACGAGCTTCAGCTTCACGCCGCCCCCGGAGGGAAGACTATCCACGACGGACTTGAGAATATCATCTCCCGCGTGGCAGATGAAGTTAATAAAATGAAGTCCTCTGCCGTCCCCTTCACTTGCGAGGTGTGCGAATCCTATTTCGGCACCGATTGCTCCTTCAACCGCGAGCAGTACGTTGAAGGCTTGGGAGGCGTAACGGTCTGGACGGGTATGGGCTTTGACGAAGAGGGAAAGCCCTGCACCAAGGACGAAAGCATAATGCTCCTACGTGATTACCGCCCCAACCTCAAAACCCTCGAAAAGCCCCTTTATTTCGATAATTATAACGATCCCTTTGCATATATGTTCCTTTTTAAGGACGAAAGCGGAAAGGTGCTCGGCACCGTATCCCGCTTTGCCGCCCATCCCGACGTTGCCGTCCTCTTTGAGCTTCGCCCGGTAGAGGGCAAGGCGCAGATGTACCGCTACGATTACGATTGGCCCGGTTATCTTTCCCAAAAGCTGGAATCTGATTTCGGCGGCACTTCAATTTATATGAACGGCCCCTGCGCAGACCTTACCGCCAAAAAGGGCTACGACGGCATCGACGATTTTATTTCCAGCGATGCGGAGTGTAAGCGCCTCGGTCTGTGGTTTGCGGGCAAGCTTTCCGCAGATTTCGCGCTTAACAAGCGCCCCCTCAAGCAATCCGACCTTCTGCGCACCGAAACCTTTAAGGTCACCGTCCCCATGCGTGACGATATGCCCGTTGCCAACGACGATGCCCGCAACGGTCAGTGGGGAAAGATAGAAGCGGCAAAGCAAGCCTTTGATACCGCCAAGGTCGATCCCGCAAAAACTCCAGCAGAGGTAAAGCGCACCGTCGACGATTATTACAAAGCCATTTACAACGGTCCCATGGTCTTCGATATATGCGGCTTTGACGATGAGGTTCTCAAAAAAAGGGAAGTGGATATAGATATTCCCTGCGTCCGCTTCGGCGAATATCTCTTCGTCGGCGTTCCGGGCGAAAGCCTCGTTGAGATGACCACTTGGCTCCGCTCCACCTTTACGGGATCAAAGACCGTTCCCCTGGATCAGTGTAACGGATATTACAGCTACGTCGCCACCCCCCGCTCACTTACCCTTGGCGGCTATACCTATTGGTGCAGCTGGACCACCCGCGATACCGTTCCGTCAATGCAAAAGCAGCTCGTACCCTTAATACGCAAATTTTTGGAGGAATAATATGGCAAGCATTTTTACATATAAGAAGCAAATAAGCCTGAAAAACGAGTTCGACGATATTTTTGCCTCTATACGTAAGCTCAAGATAGAAGTGGGAAATCACTCATATCACAACGTAAGCGTTAACGATAAATTTGCATTTATCCCCAAAGCGGATTCGTTTCTTGCGGGAAATGCTCTGATTCCCTCCGTTAACGCAACGGTAGATAAACGCGAAAGGGAGATAAAAGTGAATTTCGAGTTTATCCTTACGCCCTTCGTGCGTACATTTTCCGTGCTTTTTGCGTTATTTGCTGCCGTTCTCGGAATTGTTGGCATCATCGCTTCCGTGCAAAGCGGAACCTTTAACGAGGGGCTGGCAGTTATCGCAGGCATAGTGCTGTTTGAATGTTTGCTTTTGCGTGTCGGACTTATATTAAACGCCAAAAGATTTATAAGTGAGTTTTTATATGAGCTTACAGGTAAATAAGATAAAAAATAATTAAAAGGAGTAATCTTTATGAAGTCACAAAAAGTATCGAAGGCTTTGCGTAACACCTTGTTTCTCCTTTTGCACGTTTCCGCTTGCTTCTTTCTGGGATTATACGGCGTGCTGATAATAACTCCCGACTTCCTCATCACCGAAGAGGATTGGGTGTCCGAATTAAGCTCTTTTTTGTTAAGACAAGTAGCAGACGAGTATCTCGCTATATGTTATTGCGCGTTACTTGTGCTTGCTCTTTTGTATCTGCTGGCGTTATACTTACACCTTAAGAACAAAGATATCAACAAAAAGGTATTCGTTACAGCCGCCATTATAAGCTACGCCTGCCTCAGCGCGCCGTGGACGGTTGCCTCTTATTCAAGAAGTATGCCCTCCTTCCTTCTTTTGATCTGTATCACCTGCGCCACCGTGCTTATAGCGGCAACGGGAGGACGGATATTTGATACCAACGCCTTTTACGGCGTGTGCGGATTGGGCTTCTTTTTGGACGTAGTCGGTGGAATGTTTGAAAATATCAAGGAAAATTATTTTCCCATTGCCGTTACGGCTCTTGCGTGCATCGCGTTTGCTTTCAGATTTTTCATTTCTGTAAAAAAAGCCAATTCGAACACCAAACACCTTTTTGCCCACGGATTTTTACGGTTGGTCTCCGTAATGCTTTTCTCATCGTTCGTGCTTACCTACGGAGAGGGCTTCCTTGCCCATAGCCTGCCCTACTGCCTTATGATAATAACGGGCTTTTCCGTTTATCCCTTGGCAAGAAGCGTTACGAGCTTTTTTAACAAAACCCGAACGAAGATCATATTATCCTCTCTTTTGGCGGTTGCGGGCGTTGCTCTGTCCTGCTTTATCAGCACCTTGCTCCCCGAAAACAGCCTGCCCTTTTACGGCAACGTAATTATAATCACCTTTACGGCAGCCCTTCAGCTATGGCAATTCATTTCGTTAAGAACGTATAAAGAAAACGCGTTTTTGATGTAGCACACAACATATATACGTAAAACCAAGGAGTATTTTTTATGAACAAACGTGAAATAATGAAAATATTTGAAGACACCGCATATATCCGCACCGGCGGAAGCGCGGAGGAGCTCAAATGCGCCCAATACATACAGTCCTGCTGTGAAAAAATCGGGCTGAACGCTTATATCGAAGAATTTGAGGTGGAGCTGGCAGACGTAAAGGAGGCTCATCTTTATGCCGACGGCAAGGAGATAACCTGCAAGGGATACCTGCTTTGCGGAAGCGGCGAGGTCGAAGCACCCCTCTATTACCTTACCAATACCGATAAATACTCCCTTTCTCTCTGCAAGGGCAAAATAGTTATGATCGACGGCTACCTCGGCTACTGGATGTACCGCGATATCCTTGAAGCGGGCGCAGTGGGCTTTATCACCTACGACGGCAACGCAAACTATGCCGACAGAGATATCGACCGCCGCGAGCTTCGCCCCCACGTAAGCAAGGGCGAAAAGATACTCGGCGTAAATATCAACGCCAAGGACGCCATCGAAATCATAAACGGCAATGTAAAGACAGCAAAGATAGTGGTTTCTCAGGATGAATACAAGGGTATGTCCCGCAACGTAATTGCCGATATCAAGGGCGATACCGACGAATACGTGGTGTTCACCGCTCATTACGATTCCACCTCTCTTTCCCAAGGTGCCTACGATAATATGTCGGGCAGTATCGGACTTTTGGCAATTGCCGAATATTTCCTTTCAAATCTCCACAGATACAGCCTCCGCTTTATCTGGTGCGGCAGTGAGGAAAGAGGACTTCTCGGCTCCAAGGCGTACGTAAACGCCCACGAAGCAGAGCTTGAAAAGACTGTTCTCAACATAAACCTCGATATGATCGGCTGTATTATGGGTAAATTCATCGCCTGCTGTACCGCCGAGGAAGCGTTGGTGCATTATATAAACTACTACGCATCCGAATACGGCTTCGGTATTGCCACCCGTCAGGACGTGTACTCCAGCGATTCCACTCCCTTTGCGGATAAGGGCGTGCCCGCAGTCTCCTTTGCCCGTATCGCCCCCAACAATACCGCCACCATCCACAACAGCTACGATACTATGGCGGTTATGAAGGGCGAGCAGATGGAAAGTGATATAGACTTTATCACCTCCTTCGCGTGCCGTATGGTAAACGCCTGCCGCTGTCCCGTAGACAAAAAGATTCCCGATAATATGAAGGATAAATTGGATATATACCTCACCCGTAAACGCGCTCCCAAATAAACACCCCAAGAAAGGTTTTAAGTTGAGCAGGGGCGATTTCGGGGTCCCAAAGAAAACAAGGTTTTCTTTGGGTGAGGTTCACGAACCGCCCGCGGCAGACAAAGCCGTGCGAGTTAAAACGCTATCTCGGGGACCCTAAAAAAAAGCACTCGAATATAATTTTCCCACGGAAAAAAGACCGTGGGAAAAATTTTTAAAAAAATATTTGTAAAATTCACCAACCTTTTGCAAAGCTTCTCCACTATATGGTCAAACGGCGTCGGAGTTAATAAAATGGATAAACGAAAAGCAGACGAAATAATCACTCAATACCTGCAAAAGATCTACGGCTTTGCGGTAAAGAAGTCCTTTTCCTTTGATGAGGCAGAGGATCTTTGCTCGGATATCGTGCAGGAGGTATACCTGTCCTTACTCAAAGCCGGGGATATCGCCAATATCGACGGATATATCTGGCGTATAAGCAGTTATACCTATTCAAAGTACGTGTCCCGCAAGAAAAAGCAGGAGGGCGTCTCCATAGATAACGTCATCCTTCCGTATTACGAGGATTACTTTCCCGAAGATCCGGACGAAGATCTTTTCCGTCTGCGCCGCGAGGTGGCTTTTCTCACCAAGACCCGCAGACAAATAGTTTATCTGTTTTATTACGAAAACCATTCTGTTTCCCATATATCAGCAACTCTCGGCATTCCCGAGGGTACCGTAAAATGGCATCTCAACAAAGCCAGAAACGAATTAAAGGAGAATTTTACAATGGAAAGAAAAATAGGAACTCTCGGCATTTCCCCCTATATCCCCACTTCCTTCGGACACAACGGCGACCCCGGTTCAAACGACGGACCCGAATATTATCTCAGCGACAAGCTGAATTGCAATATAGTATACAGCGTATATTTTGAACCCAGAAGCACAGATGAAATAGCCGAAGAGCTTGGCGTAACGCCCGTATACATCGAGGACAAAGTTGCTTTTCTCGAAGAAAACGGATTCCTCATAAAGCAGCCCAACGGAAAATACACTACCTACGTTCAGTTTGATCCTACCACCTATTCACTTGAGCTTGAGGACAGAAAAACACTTCTCCGCCAAGAGCTCGCGCAGACTCTTGCAAGGGAGTATGCTCCCAAAATAATAGAATCAGTGAAGGATATTACCGAACTTTACGTTCCTACGGGCAACCGACAGCTTTTTGAAGCGGCGGCAATATTTTACGGGGTTGCAAACAAATGCTATATCAACACCGGTAAGGATCTCGGTAAGTATTTCATCAAAACCACTGCAGGCGGAAATTTTGCCGCTCACGTAAATTGTAATTCACAGCCCTCCGATCCCGATTATAAACCCAAAACCGATTGGAGCAAATATTGGTCTTGCGGCAATATGACCCGTTGGTCGGATAAATATCCTGCAGTGTATTCCTGGTCTATAGATAGCCATCTTTCCTCCCGCAAGGGCGGCTGGGTAAACAATACCACCGAAGATTACGAATACGTATACGAGCTTTTGAACGGCACTCTTACCGAAAACGAAGCAAACGCAGAAAAGTTTGCCCGCTTAAAAGAAAGAGAGTTTATTACCGAAGACGGCAAAGTTAACATAATGCTCGTGAAGGGCAAGTACAGCGACGTATTTGATAAGATCCCTCCTCTTGAGGAATGCTACAAGGAGAAGATAGTTTCCTTTGCGCTGGAGTACGCCGCGATGGTCGGCAAACAGTATCCTCCCCAGATGCAGGACCTTATCACCGCATACGAGGTAGGCGGCTTTATCGGCAATACCGTCGCCGTTATGGTAATGGATATTCTCTATTCCGACGGCACCTTTGCTCCGCTCACGGATAAGGAAAGGGTTACCTCAAACCTTCTTATGTTCACCGACGTTCTCCCCCAATAAGGAAAGCGTATACCTAAAATATCCCCGCCTTGCAAGGTGGGGATATTTTTACGCTATAGCAAAGTACCGTTTATCACCAGCGTGCTCACACCGGGCGTTACCGTCACACCGCCGTCAGCATCGGTGTACCGCGTTGCGGCGGGTACGGTCATCTTACCCGAAACCGTTGAAAATTCGCCGGTTATTGCGCTGTAGTTATAGCTTTCGGGCGAATACCACTGCGCGCCGTTAAAGGTTACGGAGGTTATATTAATTCTCGGCTCAAAAGTGTCGCGCAGTATCACTCCGTCCGTTGCCGCCGCTTCTCCCGCGCCCGAATTCTGTATAGTAAAGGTGTATGTCACGTTACCCTTGGGGCTTACCTCCGCAGGACATATTGATTTGCTTACCATAAGCAGGGGAGACGTACTCATTTCCGCCGTAGAGGACGCCGTTATCCGCTTTGATATCCCGTCCCCGCACACCGTAACCGTGTTGGTTATCATACCGCTCTCACTGTCGAGTGCGTGCTGAGTTACGGTGGCTTCGTAAATTATTATTGCGTTACCCATCGGGGGTACGGATATACCCGTAAACATAAGGTTCTGTCCTCTTAAAACGGCAGGCGGATCCATAAGCGTCCCGTTAACATAATACTTCACCGTTCCCTCGTTGTAGGAAAGGGGAGTTACCCTTGCAGACCCCGAATAAAAAGCGCCGAGATCATCCGTAAGAGAAATATCCTTGAATCCGCACCCGCCCGCGCTTACGAGGCTGATAATATACGTCATTCTGTCCCCAACGGAATAGCTTTCGTTTACTGCGGTCTTTACGGCGGTCAGCTCGTCTTTTACAGTTCCGAAAACCGTGTTTGAATTAACGCATCCGCCGCTGTATGAAAGGGTGGCGGTGTTTGAAAAGCTTGCCATCGCATTCTGCTCCTTTTGTTTTGTTGACGCACTGCGCCGTTTACTGCAGTTTATGTATTTTTTCTTTGGTAAGTGAAATGTTTTTACTGTTGACATTTGCATATAAACAAGGTAAAATATATGCTGTATAAAAATAGCCGTATACCTGACGGCGAAAGAGGTAAACAATGAACAGGATAACAAAACTTCTCGCTCTTTTTCTTGCGGTTTTGTTCGTGCTGTGCTCCTGCACGGTTGACGGAAACACCTCCGACGTAAGCGATAGCTCTGCAGATGCAGAGGTGTCCTTCGATCCGGACAACGCAAAGAAAACCTTGGTCAGCGTTGGTAAGCCGTACGTTTCTCTTATCCCCGCCTGTGCAAATTATCCCGATATTTTCGGACAGCAGCTTACCGACGGTCAGAAATCTCCGGATACCAATATGCACTACACCGATTCCCGTATGGTCGGCTATGATTCAAACGGTCAGTATATTATAGATCTCGGCGAGGACGGCAAGCGTCTTATCGCCTTCTCCGTCCGCTCTCTTGAGATGTATACCGACGGCGTCCGTCTTGCGGGCACCGTACGCTTCAGCGGCTCCAACGATAACGAAAACTGGGACGGTCTCGGTACCACCTCCTTCGTTACCACCGGAGATAAGAACGTAAACACCGCAACTCTCACTCTCGATGCTCCCGTAGATTACCGCTACATAAAGGTCCGTATCCGTCTCGGCGGCGGCGCGGCGTTCTATTTTATCGATGAGATCGAGGTCTTTGCAGACGTTCCCGCCAAAGCGGACAAGGATACCGTAAAGCTTTCCTATGAATCCGCAAGCCTTGATAAAAACGCTTGGAAGTCTCTTTCCACCTCCAAAAAGGCAGAATATTCCATCACCGCAAACGTTGCGGCAGGCAAAGGCTATGCATATAACAACTGCGTTTTTGATGAGCGCGCTCCCATAAAGGACTCCGGCTACGCCGATAAATTAAAGACCTA
This sequence comes from Clostridia bacterium, assembly GCA_017625615.1. Taxonomy (GTDB): domain Bacteria; phylum Bacillota; class Clostridia; order Oscillospirales; family CAG-382; genus SFLA01. The sequence continues at coordinate 21,345 of JAGAKP010000047.1, read as the reverse complement.
TCTTACCGACGATTCTCCTACGGGACGTCTCTTCGGCGAGGATTATTGGGTAGGCTTCAGCGGTGCCGAGGGCGAGACTCCCTCCGTTACCGTTGACCTTGGCAGCGTGCACGATAATATTTACGGCTTCCGCGTACATTCTCTCGGCGGCGGCGCACACCTTGAATATCCCGATTACGTTGATTTTTACGGCTCCAAGGACGGAAAAAATTACGTTTTCCTCGGCAGAGTATACGCTCCTGTCGGCGGAACCAACTTTGCATATACCCTCCTTCTCGAGGAATACGTAGGTCTTAAGTCCGTCCGCTTTGAATTCGGCGGAAACGGCACCTATTGGGTAGAAGAGGTTCAGGTTCTTGCAGGCTATACCGACGATTACTGCGGCGAGCTTTATCCTCCCCTTGATTTTCCCGTTGTAACCGAGGAAGAGCTTTGGGCAACCACCGAATCCGATTATACCCTTCGTCAGAACCTTCTCAAGGGACTTGAGCATCAGGTTTCCGTATCCTTCTACGCCCCCTTGAGCAAGTATACCGATAAGCGTATCCTTAATTCCGTAGAAACCAAGTGCCTTACCGACGGTAAGCGCTCTTCCAATCTTGATATAGAAAACGGTCAGTGGTTCTTCACTCCCCACTGCGGCGGCGAATTCAATATCTTCTACGATATCGGCAAGCTTTCCGCAATAGATACCCTTGTATTCAGCTTCCTCGAGCAGTCCGATTGGGCTATCAATAGGCCCGAGCACTGCGACGTATACCTTTCCGAGGACGGCGTGAACTGGTATAAGGTAGGCGACCGCGATGCCGACGGCACCAAGAACAAAGGCGCCACCCGTATGGAATACGAGTACAAGCTCGATAAGACCTATGCGGCAAGATTCGTACGCTTCCGCTTCGAGTGCGACGGCTTTACTCTTATCGATGAGCTTGAGGCGTTCGGCACCAAGTCCGTAAGCGGCGCTTCCCGCCTTGCAAACAGCGGCATAAAGAGCGTTCCCTTCTATACCAACTACGAAGCTTCTCAGTACGCCACCACCGAAAACAACCCCATCAAGGCAGACGATATCAATATTCTTTACCTCAGACAGGATTACGAAACCCTTTACGATGAGAAGCTGCTTCTCCCTTACGTAGCGTATCTTGACGAGGAGGGCAAGATAGTCGATACCATGATGGACGGCTTTGCATACCTTCCCGCAAGCCCCCTGCCTTCCGGAAAAGCACCTCATCTTGATACGGTCATGTCCGACTGGGAGTGGCTGTTTGATACCACCTTCCACGGAGCTTACGGCTTTGATAAGCTTGATTCCACCGTTGCAACCGTAAAGGATGCACTCAATAAGCCCGATTACAAGGTTCAGGTATATATCACCATCCTTACCGTTCTTGATACTCAGTCCGATTTCGGCGGCGACGTTGACGGTGACGGAGTAAACGAAGACAACACCACCGAAGAGGGCAGAGATAAGGTTATCAGATGGTACGTTCAGAAGTGCCTCGATGAATTTGAAAAGTGCGGCTACGAAAACCTTGAGCTCGGCGGCTTCTATTGGATGAACGAAGAGGTCATCTGGAGCGACGATGACGAGCACGTTATCTCCCAGACCGCAGATATAGTTCACGAAATGGGCTCTTACCTCCTCTGGATACCCTATTACACCGCAAACCGTTATTACGTAGGCTACGATATGGGCTTTGACCTTGTAAATATGCAGCCCAACGTAGTATTCGACCTTGACGCACCTCTGTGGCGCTTCGATTCCACCGCCATCCTTACCAGACTCCGCAATATGTGCGTTGAGATCGAGCACACCTATCAGGCGATGACCGATATTCAGTACGCACGCAACTATATGCTGTATCTGTACAACGGCGCAGTTTACGGCTATATGGACGCTATCCACGTTTACTACAACGACAGAGACAATATCTCAAAGATGGGTTATTCCGATGACGTTCTCTCCCGTATGCAGTACGATGCAACCTATCACTTTATAAAGGGCGATCTTGATATCACTCCCGATACCAAGGATACCTTCAAGGCGGAGACCGACAAGAATACCATTCTCCATTCGGATATCAACCCCGAAAAGGCTTATTCTCTCTTTACACTTGCTTCCATGCCCGAGCACGGCACCGTTTCACTTTCCGCCGACGGCACCTTCGCATATTATCCCGATAAGGACTTTACCGGCACCGATACCTTTACCTATACCTACAACAACCTTCTCGGTGAATCCGAAGAATGTACCGTCGAGATCAAGGTAAAATAAAACCGTTAACGGTGAAAGAGGCTTATTATGAAAAGATTACTTTGCGTTTTTCTTTCCTGCGTAATGCTTTTGTGCGCCTGTACTCAGGTGGGAGAGCAATCTTCAACCGATGAAATGAGCGAGGCGTCTTCCAACGAAGACGCCCCCTTCAATGAAAGCGCACCTGAAGATATTTCAAACGAAACTTCCCAAGAAAGCGAGGAAAATACGGTGAAGGATTATCCCACGGTCACAGGCACCTTCGTTCAGCTTTGGGCGTTTTCCTCATATACCGTACAGCAGTGGGAGACCCATTTCAATCATCTCAAGGATGTCGGCATAGATACCGTCATCGTTCAGTGGACCGCCACCACTCCTTACGGTCAGTTCAAGGATTGCTATTACGGCACCGACCTTGCCGCAGGCAACTCCACCTCGGATTACGTTTGTTATTCAAGCTGTATATACAGAATGTTTGAAGCAGCAAAATACACGGGCACAAAAATATTCCTCGGCTTGAATATCTCCGATGAATGGTGGAATTATTCTGCTCTCGATACCTCGTGGGGCGTTACTCAGGCAACCCTCGGCGTAAATATGGCGCGCGAATTGTACGATAAATACTATTCCGAATATTCCGAAAGCTTCGCGGGCTGGTATTGGTCATGGGAATTGTATAACCAGATGGGGGGCGACCTTGCCGTCACCGCCGCGCAGTTTATCAATCTGTATATGGAAGGACTTACAGCCATAGATCCGTCTCTTCCTCTTATGCTTTCTCCCTTCATTACCAATCAGGTATCTGCGGGAATTACGGAGGCTACGTGGAAAAAGTTTTTTGAAAACGCTTCCTTCCGCGAGGGAGATATATTCTGCTGTCAGGATTCCGTCGGCGCAGGCCACATTCTTCTTGAGCAGACCGACGAATACTTTGCCGCAATGGCAAAGGCGGTTGCCACCGAAAAGGGCTTGGTCTTCTGGGCGAACAACGAAAGCTTCAATTCGGATTACACCCCCGCAGATCTTTCCCGCTTTATTTCGCAGATGGAAATAACCGATAAATACGTAAGCGGTCACGTCACCTTCGCTTATTCCCATTATTACCATCCCGACAAGTATCCGTCTTACCATCAGCAGTATAAGGATTACTACGAGGACGGCAAGTTAGGTTGACCGTAATCAAAATTATGTTAACTTCAAAAAGAATTTTACTGCCAACTCTTTTAATACTCATTTTCCTTTTTTGCGCCTGCACGGACTTAAAAGGGGATACGTCCTATATTCCCTCGGATACGGAGGTGTCACTTCCCGAGTTTTCCTCGGCATCCGAAGCGAAAAGGGCGCTGGTCGCACTTACCGATGGGGACGTTAAAAAATCTCTGTATACCGATGAGTGGGTACAGGAGTACCGCGCTTTGGTTTCGGAGGTAAACAGTCTGGTGTCCTCTCCTCCCAAGGACGAAAATGAATGTATTTCCGCGTGTGCTTCCCTTTACGCACGTCTTTCCGCCCACCTTTCAAAGGCAGAGCTTGTCCGCCGTGACGTGCCTGCGGTATATATTTATACCGACAAGCCCATCGGCAGGGAAGAGTACGTAGACGCAAAGGTGTATATAATAGATACCGCCGCATCCAACCGCGGTGATACGGTGTCGGATATAACCATCCGCGTGCGCGGAAATTCCACCGCGTCTGCGGAAAAGAAGCCCTATAATATAAAGTTTACTGAAAAGACCTCCGTTCTCGGTATGCCTCAGGGCAGAAAATGGTGCCTTATCGCCAATCATTACGATAAAACTCTTATCCGCAACAAGCTGGCATCGGATTTCGCCGCCATCTGCGGAGGGGTTCCCGCTCTGCAAAACGAATTGTGCGACGTTTATCTCAACGATAAGCTGTGCGGAAGCTATCTTCTGACACAGCCCGTCTCCGACGGTTCGATTGATTTAGATACCAAAAAGGGCGATTTTATCGTTGAACGCATAATTGTACTTGAAGGCGAAAACGATTTTTACCTTTGCGGCGACGCAGGCTACGTTTTCGATACACCCGAAAGGCAGGAGCTTTCCCGCGGAGAGCAAAAGGAAATAATTGATTTTATGAAAAGGGTGGACGATGCCATCCGCCGCGGCAATGAGGATGAGCTTAAAAAGCTTATAGACGTAGATTCCTTCGTTTCGGCGTATCTCATTCACGAGCTGCTGAAGGATTGCGATATGACCACGGGCTCCACCTATTTCTACCGAAAGGACGGTATTCTTTACGCGGGCCCCATCTGGGATATGGATCTTTCTATGGGCAACGTTTCCCGCTATTATTTTCAGGATAAATACCATATCTACAATAATGCGGACGGCTTCGGTGATAAAACCGGAGACAGCGCATCCGGAATATGGGCACAGCAGGAATGGTTTTCGTCTCTTATGAAAAAGGATTTCTTTTATAACGCCGTGAAGGAAAAATATTCTTCTCTTACCGACGAAATAAAAAATCTTTACCTTTCCGGCGGCTATATCGATACTCTGTGCGATACCTACGGCGCTTCCTTTTCCCGCAATTATAACGAGGCAGGCTGGCGTATTGATATTCCCTACAGCGATTTCGAGGACGAAACCCCTCGTCCCACCTTTGAAGAAAATATCGCGGAGCTTAAATCATGGCTTTCCCGCAGAGACGCGTATCTTCGCGATTATTTCGGTATAAAATAAAAATACATTTTTAAAAGGAGATAAATAGAATGTCTGTTATTCACGTTAATTCCACCAACTACGATGAAGTTGTTACAAATTCCGAAAAGCCCGTCCTTCTTGATTTCTGGGCATCCTGGTGCGGACCCTGCCGTATGGTTGCTCCCATCGTTGACGAGGTTGCCGCAGAGCATCCCGAATACGTTATCGGCAAGGTAAACGTAGACGAAGAGCCCGCTCTGGCAAAGAAATTCGGCATAACCAATATTCCCACCCTTATCGTGCTCAAAAAGGGCGTCGTTACCAACAAGGCAATAGGCGTTCGTCCCAAGGAAAAAATATTGGAGCTGTTCGGGGATTAATTCCTTGAATATACATAGTATGAAACGCTTTATATGTATTTTTCTTTTGCTTATTCTCGCTTTTTCCTTCGTTTCCTGCTCCTCGGAAACAGATGAGCACGGCGAAGTAAGCTACGAATACGCACGCAACTTTCTGGTGCTTGATCAGGACTGGAACACCGTCACTCTTTCCCAATTTATCGGAAAGCCCATAGTTATAAACTTCTGGGCGTCGTGGTGCCCTCCCTGCAAGGCGGAGCTTCCCGATTTTGAAAAGGCGTACAAGGAGTACGGCGACGTGGTGTTTTTGATGGTAAACCTTACCGACGGATCCCGTGAAACGGTGGATACCGCCAAGGATTTTATATCCCGGAACGGATATACCTTCCCCGTGTATTTCGATACCGAGTTTTCCGCTTCCTATGCCTATTCGCTGTCCTCCATCCCCGTCACCTGCTTTATAGACGAGGAGGGTAACCTCGTTACCTCCCGCGTGGGTATGATCGATTACGATACCCTCGTTGACGGCATAAAAAAGATTACGGAATAGAAAAACAAAAATCACCCCGCGAAGCCTTACGGCTTCGTGGGGACCCCGACAATCACCCCAAGAAGCCTTACGGCTTCTCGGGGACCCCGACAATCACCCCAAGAAGCCTTACGGCTTCTCGGGGACCCCGACAAAAACAAAGCTGTGCGTTTTTTCGCACAGCTTTTATACTGCTTATTTTACTTGGAAAAACTCAACGGATTCGCCTACGGGACCGATACAAAAAGCAATTCTTGCCGCCAAGGGCTCGTCCGCCTGAATAACTATGTCCTTTGGCTCAACGGTGATCCGGTACCCGCCGTCGCGCACTGCTTTAACGCAGGCGTCGGTGTCCTCAACGTCAAAGGCGATATGTCTCAGCGCGCCCTGCTCGGGCATATTTTCACCGTTGGAGAATATCTCCAAAACGCTGTTTCCCGTGTCGACCATGGCACCGAGATCATCTCCCGAGCCCCAACGGCGCACTACGGGCATTCCGAGTATTTCGGTGTAAAACCTCATTACCTCTTCGTATTTTTGTATTCCCATCGCCTTGATGGCAACGTGATGTATACCTTTTGTAAGTCTCATACGCACACACTCCTTTTCTTTAAGTATATACAAAAAAAGAAAGCTGTCAATATCCTTTACATTTTTCCTTTACTGTGCTAAAATGAAAACAGAGGTGATAGGTTTTGAAATTTCTTTTCAAGCAGCGGCTTTTTTCCTGGTTCGATTCCTACGATATCTACAACGAAGCGGGCAATACGGTCTGTACTGTCAAAGGACAGCTTTCTTGGGGACATTGCCTTAAGCTGTTCGATTCCTCGGGAACGGAGCTTGGCACGGTAAAGGAGCGTATTTTATCCTTTATGCCCAAGTTCGAAATATACCGAGGTGACGCTTATCTCGGCTGTATCAGCAAGGAATTTACCTTTTTCAAGCCCAGATACAATATAGATTTCAACGGCTGGAGCGTAGAGGGCGACTTTCTGGAATGGGATTATAACATCCGCGATAGCTCGGGCAGAGTTATTGCCACCGTTTCAAAGCAGCTTTGGAATTTTACGGATACCTACGTTATCGACGTGTACGATCCCACCCACGCATTGTACGCACTTATGCTCGTCCTTGCCATCGACGCGGAAAAATGCTCCCGTAAATAAATTTTCCTCTTGACAAAAACAGGAAATACTTGTATAATAATAACAGTTAGCGGCGGCTAACCAAGCGCGCCGCTTTTGTGATACCGCGTAGTTAGCATACGCTAACTTGGATAAAATCAGATTTAAAGTATATCCTAAAAATATAAAGGAGGGTAGTCAATGGGTGATGAAATGCTGGTACGCAACTGCGCACCCACTCTTGCGGGCATAAAAACGGGAAATATGTTTTCCCGCCCCTTTGAGGATGAGCAAAAAATGCGTTCTTACGTCCGCGCTCTTAACGCTTCCTTGCGCAAAAAGGGACTCCGCGTCATCCCTTTAAGATATAAAAACGGAAACGGACTCATATACGTCTACCGCCCCGCCTTTCTCACGCGGGATCTCGGCAATACCGATGCCGCCCGTATACTCGAAAAGCAGGGCTACGAAAACGTTTCCGCCGATATCTGCGTTTCAAGGCTTAAACGGAAATTAGAAGAAAACGATACTTTTCCTCACGAGATCGGACTATTCCTCGGTTACCCGCCCGAGGACGTCAACGGCTTTATTAAGGACAGCCGCGGCTGTAAATACAGCGGTCTGTGGAAGGTCTACGGCGACGTGGAGAAGGCAAAAAGCTTGTTTTCAAAATATAAGCGCTGCACTGCCTCTTACTGCGCTCTTCATAAAAAAGGCAAAAGTATAGACGGTCTCGCGGTCGTCAGCTGAAAAATGCAACACCGAGTAGGTGGCAAAAGCCCTGTATAGATCCTTTTGTATACTTTTATATGGCACGGAAAATTCCGTGCCCTTTTTTATAGGGAGAATTGTCATATTTAAGTATTGTCTTTTTATGCTTATTGTGGTATATTTAATTCATACATCATACTTTTAAAGAGGTTTTTATGAAAAGATCATTTTCATTGGTAATACTTATATTACTTATTTTCACCTTATTCGGCTGTGATAACGGCACCAATACCTCCTTGCCCGATGTAAGCGGCGGCTCTTCTGTAGAAAACAGCCTTCCCGAAAGCTCCCTTCCCGCAGAAGAGTCCGAGGAGGCAAGCGAAGAGGCTTCCGAAGAGGCAATCGAAGAGGTTTCCGAGGAAGAAAGTGAAGAGGTTTCCGAGGAAGTAAGCGAAGAAGAATCCGTACCCGACGTGTCCGTACCTGACGAGGAGGTATCCACTCCTCCCGTGGTATCAAAGGGAGAAGCCGTTTTCCTTGAAACGGGATTTGTTCTTTACGGCGGCGCGGCGTATACCCAGTCCTATTTTTCTTCATATAACGCACCCCGTTACGCTGCAGTTTACGAGCAGTACGCGTCATCGTTCCCCGATACCCGCATAAACGTAATCATCGCACCCTTGGCATCTATTACCATTCTCGATACCGCCGTCAGCTCAAGAATGTCCAGCCAGAGCAAGCTGCTTGACAATATGGAGGCGGCTATTACCGGCGACGTAAACTTCGTAAACCTTAAAAACGTGTACGTCCGCCACGCAGAAGAGTATCTTTTCTTCAAAAGCGACCACCACTGGACACACCGCGGCGCGTATTACGCATATTCCGAATTCGTTAAGTCAGTAGGACTTACACCCACTCCCATCGAGGAATTTGAGGTTAAGATTCTCCGCGAAAACTTTATCGGCACTATGTATTCCTTTACGGGCGACGAGCGCGTCAAGTATTATTACGATACCGTAGAAGCCTATATGCCCAAAAAAGCGTGCACCATGACTATCTACGATAAAAACGCGACCAACGTAGTATCTCAGTACGATACCTGCGTGGTTACCTCTATCAAAAACTATTCCGCATTCATCGCAGGCGACCATCCTTATATGGTCATCAACGTTCCCGAAAACGATCAGGATAAATCCATTCTCGTCATCAAGGATTCCTACGGCAACGCATTCGTGCCCTACCTTACCGAGCATTACGGAAATATTATCGTTATAGATCCCCGCCACACCGATATCAACGTGTGCGAAAAGCTCGGAGAATACGGACTTGACGATATCGTGTTCCTCGTAAATTCTTCTATGGGCAACACCGGCGCTTGGTGCGATTACTTTGCAAAATTAATAAAATAAAAAGGAAGGTATTACTTATGAAAAAACTGTTTTCATCTATTCTTTGTCTTGTTTTGGTGCTTGCTCTTTCAAGCTGCTCGGGCTTGCTTGAAAGATTTGAAAGCATCGGCGGCTCCCTGCTCGATACTTCCAAAACGGAAAACGGTGTCGCACAAGGCGAATATACTCCCGGCACGGTTACTGATTCCGATTGGAAAAGTGCTTGGATCGGCTTACAGTATACCCTTACCGACGGCTTTTCCATGATGTCACAGGAAGAACTTAAGGAGCTTATGGATCTTGCAACAGGTATTTACAAGGATCCCGAAACCGGCAAAGAGATGATCGACTACGCTATGGTAAATGCGATCTACGAAATGCAGGCAATGGATAATATGGGAAATAACATCATCGTTATGGCAGAAAAGGTCAACTTCCTCGTTAATTCCGAAGAAAAATATTGCGATGCCCTGAAGCAGCAGCTTGGACAGCAAACCAATATCAGCGGAACCTTCGAGGAACCCGTTTCCTACACCATAGGCGAAATTGAATTTCTGCGTATGGATGCCACCCAATCTTATAGCGGCGTAACGGTTTATCAGACTTATCTTATAAAAAAGTATGATGATAGAATGGTGGTTATAATAATTTCTGTTAACGATGTTTCAAAGATAGACACCGTTCTTTCCTCCTTCGCTCCCTATTCCGAATAATAATATTCCCCCCAAGAATTCGTTTAAGCTTCTTGGGGAACCACATAAAAATGCTCTGTTTTCAAGCAGAGCATTTTTGAAACCGTAACGTCAAGAAGGGAAAAGGTAATATGGAAAATATAAAAATCGCCCTGCTTCAGCTTTTACCGGGCAAGGATATGGAAGAAAACAAGCGTATAGGTATATCTGCCTGCAAAAAAGCAAAGTCCCTCGGCGCGGATATCGCGCTGTTCCCCGAAATGTGGAGCGTGGGATATTCCATTCCCGAGGATATGGAAAAGCTTAAAAGCATATCGGTTTCCGCAGAAAGCGAATTTACTTTGACCTTTTCTTCTCTCGCACGCGAAACGGATATGGCTATCGGAATAACCTTTCTTGAGAGCTTTTCGCCCCTTCCCAGAAATACCTTTCTTTTGTTTGACCGCTCCGGAACCCCCGTTTTGCACTACGCAAAGGTGCATACCTGCGATTTCGGCGACGAAGCACGGCTAACGGCAGGGGAGGACTTTTTTGTAACCGAGCTCAATACCGCCCGCGGAACCGTAAAGGTTGGCGCAATGATCTGCTACGACCGTGAATTTCCCGAAAGCGCCCGTATACTTATGCTTAAGGGTGCGGAGATCATACTCGTTCCCAACGCCTGCCCTATGGAAATAAACCGCCTTGCCCAGCTTCGCGGCAGAGCCTACGAGAATATGACCTGCATCGCCACGGTAAATTATCCGTCCCCTCATCCCGATTGCAACGGTCATTCCTCCGTTTTTGACGGGGTAGCATATCTTCCCGATATCGACGGCTCCCGTGACACCTGCATCCTTGAAGCGGGGGAGGGAGAGGGAATATATGTAGCCGATATCCCCGTGGATACCCTCCGCGCCTACCGAGAAACGGAAGTACACGGCAACGCATACCGCCGTCCCGAAAAATATTCACTTCTTGTTTCGGAAAAGGTCTTGACTCCTTTTATCAGGGAGGATAAGCGATGAACAAAAAAACGAAAGCACTTTTAATAACACTCGCCGTCTTCGTCTGCGGCGTAATGACGGTGGTGGACGGCGTTATCCAACCGGGCTACGCTGTAAAATCCGCCGTAAAGTTCTGCCTTTTTCTTTTGGTTCCCCTCGTCTTTGCTTTTTTTGAAAAGAGCGTTGATATCAAAAGCATTTTCAAATTCAACAAAAAGGGCTTTTTGTACGCTCTCCTCTTGGGCGTCGGGCTGTACGCGCTCATCGTCGGCGCATATTTTGCGGTAAGACCCTTTTTCGATTTTTCGGGTATAGCACAGTCCCTTTCCTCGGGTGCGGGAGTAACCAAGGAAAACTTCCTATTCGTTTCGCTGTACATATCTTTTGTAAATTCACTGCTTGAGGAATTTTTCTTCCGCGGCTTTTTGTTCCTTAACCTCAAAAAGCATTCCACCCGCGCTCTTGCATACGCTTTAAGCTCCGTCCTGTTTTCGCTGTATCACGTTGCAATGATGATCGGATGGTTCAATATCGGTCTTTTCGCCCTCGTTCTGGTGGGACTTGCCGCAGGCGGTGCCATATTCAATTATCTTAACGAAAAGCACGAAAGCGTTTATACCTCGTGGTTCGTCCATATGTTTGCAAATTTTGCCATAAACACTATCGGATTTATACTGCTCAAATAATATTTATAAAAATGTAAAAACCTCTTTCTTTTTGCGCTTTTATGTGGTATACTTCCCATAATTTATTTTTCCCCCAAGGAGGACTTTTTTAAAAATGGGACAGAAAGGTAACTTAATGGCGTTCCGCCCCGATATCAGGGTGCTTGACGCTACTATCCGCGACGGCGGACTTGTTAACAGCTTCTTTTTTACAGATGATTTCGTAAAAGCACTTTACGAAGCAAATATAAAAGCCGGCGTAGACTATATGGAGTTTGGCTATAAGGCAAGCAAGGACCTTTTCGACGTAAACGCATTCGGCAAGTGGAAGTTCTGCGAAGAGGCAGACCTCCGCGCCATAGTCGGCAATAACGACAGCGACCTTAAGATCGCCGTTATGGCAGACGTGGGCAGAACCGATTACAAGCGTGATATTATAGATAAAAAGGACAGCGTTATCGACCTTATCCGTGTTGCAACCTATATCAACACCATTCCCGCCGCCATCGATATGATCGAGTACTGCCACGCCAAGGGCTACGAAACCAGCGTAAATATTATGGCTGTTTCCACCGCCAACTCCAAGGACGTTGAGCAGGCGCTTGAAATGCTCGGCCAGAGCAGCGTTGACGTTATCTATCTCGTTGACAGCTACGGCTCCCTTTACCCCGAGCAGGTGCGCGAGTACACCGAAATGTACTGTGCCATAGCCGAAAAATACGGCAAGAAGGTTGGTATGCACGCTCACAATAATCAGCAGATGGCCTTTGCCAACACCGTAGAAGCCGTTGCCTTCGGCGCAAGCTATCTTGACGCTACCATGATGGGTATGGGCAGAGGCGCAGGCAACTGCATACTCGAGGGACTCCTCGGCTTTTTGCGTAACCCCCGTTACAATATCGCATACGTTCTCAAGTTCATTCAGACCTATATGCTCGACCTTAAAAAGCAGGGACTTGTCTGGGGCTACGATATTCCCTATCTTCTCACCGGACTTCTTAACCGCCACCCCAAGGCTGCTATCGACCGTATGAAGGAGCAGAATACCGATTACCTCGGCTTTTACCACGACCTCTGGGATCGCGAAAATTAAAGTGTACCCCAAGAAAGCTTCGCTTTCTCGGGGACCCCGAATAAGAATACCCCAAGAAAACACAAAAAATACCTGTTTTCCGATACCGCAACCCAAAGTTGCGGTATTGCTATTCAAAAACGGTTGAAATTTACGGGCGCTTATAGTAAAATAAAGCCGTAACAAAAAGCGATGCAAGGAGGAATATGTATGACAAACGGAGAAATACTTGGCAGCAAGCTGTATGAATTAAGAAAAAAATCCGGCCTTTCGCAGGAAGCCTTTGCGGAAAAGCTGGGCGTTTCACGTCAGGCTGTGTCCAAGTGGGAATGCGGCGCATCTCTGCCCGATACCGATAATCTTATAACCATATCGAAGCTCTACGGAGTTTCCTTGGATGAGTTGATAGGAAATGAGGCAAGCACCTGTCAGGATCCTACCGTCGAAACTGCCGAAAAAAACGAGCCGGAGTACGAGGACGAGGACGAAAAGGAAGAAGCAGAGGCAGAAGCCTATTACAGCAACGACGGCACGCCCGCAGATAAAAAGAGAAAAACGCTCCGCGCTTTACACGCCCTTCCGTATCCTGTTTTTGCAACTGTGGTCTTTCTCCTTTGGGGCTTTCTTCTTGAAGGATGGTATATCTCATGGACGGTGTTCATCACCATCCCCGTATATTACAGCGTTATTGACTGTATAAGAACCAAAAAGCTCTCTCATTTTGCATACCCCGTATTCGTCACGTTTATATACTGCATTCTCGGTATGCAATGGGATCTGTGGCACCCGTGGTGGATCCTGTTCATCACCATTCCCATATATTACGCCATCGCATCCGCCATCGATAAAAAATAAAAACTTAAAGGGAAAGCGTGTTTGCTTTCTCTTTTTTGTTGCAATACGCCGCAAACAATGCTATAATTAAATGATTAAATATAGCGTTATAAGGATATACAAAATGAACTTAATTGAAAACAAAACCTTTGACGAAGAGCGCGCCCTTTACGGAAGCCGCGGAATAACCGTTAATAACTGTGTTTTTGACGGCCCCGCCGACGGAGAAAGCGCCTTCAAGGAAAGTAAGATAATAAGCGTAAGCGACTGTTATTTCAACCTTCGCTATCCCTTCTGGCACGTTGACGGACTTAATCTGTCCCACAGCGAAATGACCGAAAACTGCCGCGCCGCTTTGTGGTACGTCAACGGCGCGGAGATCGGCGATACCAAGCTTCACGGAATAAAGGCACTCCGCGAATGCAGTAATATCTCTATGTGGGATTGCAGCGTGGTTTCCGCCGAATTCGGTTGGTTCGTCCACGGCATAGATATGGAAAGATGCTCCGTTACCGGCGAATACTTTATGCTTCGGTCGGATAAGCTCAATTTCAATAACGTGTCCCTTAAGGGCAAGTATTCCTTTCAGTATATAGAGGATTCGGTTTTCGAAAACTGTAATTTCGACACCAAGGACGCATTCTGGCACGCCAAAAACGTAGTAGTCCGCGATAGCGTCGTAAAGGGCGAATACCTTGCTTGGTACTGCGAAAACGTCACCTTTGAAAACTGCCTCATTATCGGTACACAGCCTCTCTGCTATTGTAAGGGCTTAAAGCTTATCAATTGCGAAATGACAGATTGCGACCTCGCCTTTGAAAAGTCCGAGGTTGAGGCAACCGTCACCACTCCCGTTTTAAGCATCAAAAACCCCCATTCGGGCAATATTTACGTGCCCGAGTGCGGTGAGCTTATCTTCGACGACCCCGAAGCAAAGGGAAGGGTACATATAAAATAAAAAGAGGTATACTTATGAAATATACTTTTGACCAACAATATTTTCTTTCCTGCCTTGAGGAGCTTTTGTCTGTTCCCAGCCCCGTGGGCTATTACGAAAAGCTTAACCCCGTGCTTGAGCGGTACGCCGCTTCTCTCGGCGTAACCGTTACGTACGATAACAAAAGCACTGCCTATATCACCATTTTGGGCGAGGATACCTCAAAGACCGTTATGGTCGGCGCTCACGCCGATACTATCGGTATGATGGTACGCGCCATCGACGGCGACGGAAAAATACGCATGCGCAATCTCGGCGGCGTAAACTACGCAAATCTTGAGGGCGAAACGGCTACCGTCCACACCCGTGACGGCAGGGAATACACCGGACTTATCGCCTGCCAATCCCATTCCGTCCACGTCTTTTCCGATGCGCGCACCCTCCCTCGCGACGAAAACACTATGGTGCTTTTACTTGACGAGAGGGTTTCGAGCAAGTCCGATATTCATTCTCTCGGCATCCGCAACGGCGACTATATCTCCGTAGAGCCCCGCTTTCAATATACCGAAAAGGGCTATATCAAGGCCCGCTTTATTGACGATAAGGCGGCTGTTGCCTGCTGTCTTACCGTTATAAAATATCTTAACGAAAACAATTTAAAGCCCGCATACACCACCGTTTTCGCCTTCCCCTACGGCGAGGAGATCGGCTTGGGCGGCACTTACCTGCCACAGGGCGTTTCCGAATACGTCGCTCTGGATATCGGACTTATAGGTCCGGGACTTGACGGAAACGAATATTCCGTAAGCATCTGCGCAAAGGACGCCACCGCGCCTTACGATTATTCTCTTACCAACCGCCTCATTTCCCTTGCCGGGAAGGCAGAGTGCGATTACGCCGTGGACGTATTTATGAACTACGGCACCGATGCCAACGCCGCAATGCGGGCGGGCAACAATATCCGAGCCACCGCCTTCGGTATGGCTGTATATTGCAGCCACGGAATGGAGCGTACCCATATAGAAGGTATCAAAAATACCTTAAACCTTCTTTTGGCGTATATTCTTGATATTTGAGTTTTTTATGGATCATCAGTTGAAGACCAAGCTCAACTCTCTGCATGCTCATTGTACGAACAACAGATCGTCTCTTGAAAAAAGCGGTCTTTGCGGTTGCTTTTATTGCGGTAATATTTTTTCTTCCGCTCTCGTGACCGAATACGCAGACGACGGCAAAACCGCACTGTGCCCCTTTTGCGGTATAGATTCGGTATTGCCCGATTCCTGCGGTACACCTCTCACCAAAGAGTTCCTCGACCGGATGCACGACTTTTGGTTTGGTAAAAAATAAAGCAAAGCCGTTGTCATTGTCGACAACGGCTTGTTTTTTCGGGGTCCCCGAGAAGCCGAAGGCTTCTTGGGGTGATTGTCGGGGTCCCCACGAAGCCGTAAGGCTTCGCGGGGTGGTTATGTGGTGATTTGCGATTTTATTTTATATCTGTCTCGTATACGGCGCAAACAAAAACATCTACGTTTCCATCTCCTACAAGATCTTGCTCCAAAAGTGCTTTGTACTCCGTTTTGAACTTAAAAGCATCGCCTTCATTTGCAAACAGCCCGTTTTCGTTTAAGAGCTGTCTGTAATTTTCAAATCTTTCGTTAATTGCAAGATCGCACAGCGTCATATCGCTAAAAGAGATTTCCGTAACCTCATATCCGATAAAGCGTATATTTTGCGGCTTTTCTTGGCATATCTCATCTTCGTAATCGCTTTCGATATATAAGCATCTAACGGGTATGCTTTTCCCGTGGCAGGCTTCAACGTATTGCTTCAGCAATTCCTCGTCGGATATAAATTCCAAAAGCTGAAACAGATTATCACTTATCTTTCGCCAACTTTGCTTTTTGCTAAGCTCTCTGCAAACGGGGTCTGATTGGCAGAATGTCAAAGGAAATGTAATAAATCTATGTATGCCTCTATAGCCTTTTGGAGCAAAAAACGGCATTTTCATTCCGCATCGGTCACTGCCTGCATCCTGTACGATATATCCGTTTTTGAATAACTGCATTATATGCTCCTTTCGTAAAAAAGCCAAATCCCGTCCTGCGTTAAAAGCAGGACGGGATACACTCGGAAATATTACTCACACCTGCTTTTATAAGTAGATGCTATTTACTGTAAAAATATCTTATCATAAAATGCGCATACTGTCAACAAAATGTAAAAAATTTACCGTTATTTAAAATTATCCTATCATAATGGAAATATTTGTGGTATAATAATTAATAAAGTCCCTTTGAACAGGAGGATATTATATGAGAATTTGTGTTTTCGGTGCGGCATCCCCCACCATCGATCCCGAATATATGGAAAAGGTAGAAGCTCTCGGCGCAGAAATGGTTGCCCGCGGCCATTCCCTCGTCTTCGGAGGCGGTGAAAACGGTCTTATGGGCGCAGTTGCACGGGGAGTCAAAAAGTCGGGCGGCTACGTTCTCGGCGTTATACCCGAATTTTTCGGCGATGAAAACGTAGAGGCGGTCTATTCAAACTGTGACGAGCTTATCGAGCCCGAGACCATGCGTCAGCGCAAGCAGATAATGGAGGACAACGCAGACGCCTTTATCGTCGTCCCCGGCGGTATCGGCACCTTTGAGGAATTTTTTGAAATACTTACCTTAAAGCAGCTTTGCCGACATAACAAGCCCATCGCCATCTACAACGTAAAGAATTATTACGACGAGATAAGCCTCGTAATGGAAAAGGCTATCGAAAAGAACTTCGTTCACGAAAACGTTCTGTCCCTGTACCTCGTCACCGACGACAGGGAAAAGCTCTTTGATTATATCGAAACCCCCGTAAGCAGCGATTTTTCCGTAAACGAGCTTAAGGAAGGATAAGAGTCACCTCAAGAAAAACACCCCAATAAACCTACCGCGCGTTTAACAGACGCGCGGTTTTTGTATATATTCAATAAAAACGGCATCTCGTTTTTGTATATAACGGAGAACAGCGAGAAAGTCATATAATTGTTCTTGACAATCACGTGACCGTGTGTTACAATCACATTGTACCAAGAACAGAACGGCAGGTGAAACAATGGCAACGACATTTCCGGGAACTACCATAGAGGTTACCGAGCTTAAAAAAGGAAGCTCAAAGGCGTTGTTTGACGGTATCTTTGCGGCAGGGGGAATAACTCTTTCGCAGGCGTCGGTCATGACGGGGCTTGAGCCACACGTAATACAAAACTGGGTTAAACGCGGCTTTCTTTCTTCTCCCGTAAAAAGACAGTACTCCCGCCAGCAGTTTGCCCGTATCATTATAATAAATATGCTTCGCGATTCCATTCAGATCGACCGTATCTGCGAGCTTATCCGCGTTATCGAGGGCGAGGTAAACGATCCCAACGACGACCTTATCCGCGATAACGAGCTTTACCACCGTTACGTGGATATGCTTTCGGAGCTTCGCTTTGATATGATCGACGGAGACACGGTAATGCGGGCGGCGGAAAACGCATCGGCAGACTACGTTGAGCACGTGCCGGGTGAAAAGAAAAAGCTTTGCAGGCTGTTGCAGGTAATGTTTTACGCACACACAGCCTCCCGCGTGAAGGAGAAGGCGTGCGAGCTGCTTGCCACCTTGGATTGAATGAAAACACGATATTTTATTTTTATTTTAAGAAAGGAAAAGCGTTATGGCTATAATTGAATGGTGGAATTCACTTAGCTTGGCGGCGCAGATATTTTACTGTATAGCACTTCCTTCTACATTGGTTTTGCTTGTACAGACCATACTTATGTTTATAGGACTGGGCGAGGATGCCGACGGCGACGTTGACGTCGATACCGACGTTGACGCAGACGTTGACGCAGACGTTGACGTAGACTTGGACGGCGACATTCCCGACGGTGACGAGGGCTTTTTGGCAACGGTGGATGCAGAAGGCTTTGCAGGACTCAGAGTGTTTACCGTCCGCGGCATTATCGCGTTCCTCGTTGTATTCGGCTGGGTCGGTGTAGTAATGGAAACCGCAGGGATCACACTCTGGCTCACCCTTCCCGTGGCAACCGCAAGCGGATTTGCCATAATGCTGCTTCTGGCGTTTATATTCAAGGCTCTTATGAAGCTTCGCAGCGACGGCAACACCGATAACCGCAACGCTATCGGAACCGCAGGCAGAGTACACCTTACCATTCCTCCCTCCAGAACGGGCGAGGGAAAGGTACACGTAATGCTGCAGGGCTCCTACGTTGAGCGTGACGCAGTTACCGACGAGGATATCCCCATTCCCACGGGCAGTGAGATCGTGGTAGTCCGTGTAAGCGGCGGCACCACACTTGTAGTAAGAAGAAAATAAAAATTATATAAACGGAGGAAAACAATGAAACCCGAATTCATCATTTTAGTTTGTGCATTGGCGCTTATTCTGGTGTCCTTTATCGTATGGCTGTTCACCAGATACAAAAAGTGTCCTTCCGATAAGATCATGGTAATCTATGGTTCTATCGGTAAAAATGCAGACGGAACCAACCGCAGTGCAAAGTGTATCCACGGTGGTGCACAGTTCGTATGGCCCGTTATCCAGTCTTATTCTTATCTGGACCTTACGCCCATATCCATTCAGGTTGACCTTAAAAACGCACTTTCCAGACAGAATATCCGTATCGACGTTCCTTCCAGATTTACCGTCGGTATCTCTACCGAGCCCGGCGTAATGCAGAACGCCGCAGAGCGTCTGTTGGGACTTCAGCTTTCCGAAATTCAGGAGCTTTCCAAGGATATCATCTTCGGTCAGCTTCGTCTGGTAATCGCTACCATGGATATTGAGGAGATCAACACCGACCGTGATAAATTCCTCGCGGCAGTTTCTTCCAACGTGGAAACCGAGCTTAAAAAGATCGGTCTCCGTCTTATCAACGTAAACGTAACCGATATCAGCGACGAATCCGGCTATATCGCGGCTCTCGGTAAAGAGGCAGCTGCAAAGGCTATCAACGACGCTAAAAAGAGCGTTGCAGAGCAGGATAGAGAAGGTTCTATCGGTGAAGCAAACGCACGTATGGAACAGCGTATAAAGGTATCCGAAGCAGATTCTATCGCTATTCAGGGTGAAAACGAAGCCAAAATGAAGATCGCCATGTCCGATGCGGCTCTTAAGGAAAAGGAAGCAGAGGCAATGAAGATCGCAACCACCGCAGAAAAGATTCAGGCAGCAAAGGCGCTGGAAGAATCCTATGCGGCACAGCAGGCGGCAGAAGAAGCCCGCCGTGCAAAGGAGCAGGCTACCCTCGAAGCAGACATCATCGTCCGTGCAGAAGCAAAGAAAAAGGAGATTGAGCTTGAAGCAGAAGCAGAAGCAGAACGCCTCCGCAGAAAAGCAAAGGGTGAAGCAGACGCTATCTATGCAAAGATGGAAGCAGAAGCGCGCGGTGTCGAAGAAATACTTAAAAAGCAGGCTGCAGGTTTTGCGGAAATCGTTAAATCCGCAGGCGGCGATCCCGAAGCCGCTCTTAAGCTCCTTATTGCAGATAAGCTTGAAGACCTTATGCGTGTTCAGGTCGATGCCGTTAAGGGTATCAAGATCGATAAGGTTACCGTCTGGGACGGCGGTCAGGGCGGCGACGGCAAGACCGCTACCGCAAACTTTATCTCCGGTATGATGAAATCCGTACCTCCTCTTGACGAGGTGTTCGCAATGGCTGGTATGCAGCTTCCCCCCATTCTCGGCAAAAAGCTTGACGAAGCGGGAATAGAAACTTCTATATCTGAATAACAAAAGCGTTTCGATAAAGTAGGGGCGATTCACGAATCGCCCGTTAAAGAAAACGCATATCACGAAAATCTCCCCCGCCCGTAGGGGCACCAACCACGATATATGCGGCAACGCCAAACCGCCGTGTATATACTCCGATCCCCGAAGGGCTTGCTCAAACGCAGCAGTCCTTCGGGGGCAAGACATTGAAAGGTATTTTAAGATATGGCAAACTTTAAATATTCATATAACGAGGACGACGAACGCCCCGCGGAGCCGGTAGGCGAGTATAAAGTTAAAACCGCCCTCCCCAATCAGGTTCTTGTAACCGCCATCGTTTCATATCTCTTCTACGGCTGGTTCGGCATAGTTATCGCCATTTTCGCACTTCAGAAGGTGCGCGCCTTCCACCGTGAAAACGAAGGTGTAAAATCCACAATGGTAACCATAGCCAAGGTACTTGCAATACTCAACCTCGTTCTTACGGGAATAATGTATACCGTTGCGCTTGGATATTATTTTCTAGTTCCCCTCATATACGGTATGTACTCTCCCGAGGTATCCGAAGCAATTATAACTCCCGTTCTTTCCTTTATCTCCGCAATACTTTAATTCAGAGGTATTAATATGGACCTTCCCGAATCCCTGCAAAAGAAACGCTTCAAAACCTATATCAAGCGCTTTTTGCTTTGCTTTATCCTGTTTTCCCTTATCACCGCTTTGGTGTATCATTATCGGGAAACCATATTTTCCTATGAGCTTATCCCGCCCTTTGCCATCGCCTGCATCGGCATCGCCGTGTATTCCGTGCCCTTCGGCGTATCGGGAATCCCCCTTTCTTTGTTTGACAGCAATTGGGAAGGCGTTATTACGGCAATAGATATCAAAACCAATACGGATACGTATTTTGTCGGCGGTAAACCGGGAAGCTACAACAAAAACAATATCGTGCTTACCATTCGGAAGAAAAACGGAAAAATCGTTAAACATACGGCAAAGTCCTTGGGCGTTAAGGAACGCGTCGGTATATCCTCCACTCTTATGGGGAGCGTCCATAACGTAACTACCGGCAAAATAGAAAACCACGTTGATGAATTTTCCGTCGGCGATAAGGTATATCATTTCTACGGCTTTAAGTACAATTTTTACGTCCACGAGCCTCACGAGGAGCACAGACACTGTATAGTCTGCGGCACTACCAACAATTATCACAGCAAAACCTGCTGGAGCTGCCACAGCGAGCTGATAAAACATAAGCTTTCCTACGGCAATAAAAAATAGGAGATGGTTTTATGGTCCTTCCCGCATCTTTAAAGAAACTTCGCGCAAAGAACCTTATAAAGCGTTGTTCGATGTGCATACTTTTGCTT
>JAGAKP010000046.1 GCA_017625615.1 Clostridia bacterium | reverse complement strand
TCGTCATTGAGGTGAGTGGTATCGATTGGCAACGAGCCATACCTTCTTCCAAATTATTCTCTTTTTTACTACTCTTGCGGGTGCGTTTACAGGCGCATCCACAGGAGTGTTTTCTTTTTCGCCGGATATCATCCGTTCTTCGGCTTTTTTGATTATGCTCCAAAACTCTTCGTCCGACATTGCCGGACCGTTAAGCTCGTCCAAACGGGAAGCACAGGCGTGAATAAGTTCCATATCGCCCATATCAAGACAAAGCATATCTGTTTCGTAATCTAATAGTTTTTCCAAAGCCGAGGTATCAAGCTCTTCTAACGTGATCTTTCTGTCGATTATCAACTCCTTAATCTCTTGACCTTTGAGATTATCAAGAATATCTTTATCAAACACTTTACTACCTCCTCATATAACTAATGATATTCCAATAGGAATACCTCTAAAAATATTTTTAATTTTTTTGAAAAAATTTTTAAAGATCGTTTTTTATTATTTGCTCAACTCTTTTTACAAGAGAAGCCCTTGTGTTCCACACAGTACTTTCGCTAATACTTAATTTACGCGAAACTTCTTCACAAGACATTTTCTGCACTATCATCATCTCAAAGATCTGTTTTTGCCGCTTGGTAAGTTTATTCATAATCTTATCTAAAGTAAACTCTCGCATCAAGATGTTATATCTGGCTTCTTCAAAAACATCATCATTGGAGAGTTGATCAGCGACATCATCAATAGGAACACTGACTCTGCCATTACCATACCTGCGAACAAATTCAATTGCTATGTATTTAGAAGCGGTGATCAGCCATCGTTCGGGATGTTCTACCGACATTAACTTCTTTATCTTTCTTATAGACAAACAATGCAACTCACTTAGGCACTCGTCGCCAAATACGTTATATGAATCTCCGGTTATAATCTTTATTACATGTAAAAAGATAGGTTTATTTTTACTAAGCAAATCTTCAAGAAATTCACGCTCTTCATTAGTAAGCGCTTTTGCTTCTTTTAATCTATTTAACAAAAAAATCACTCCTTTTTTTAGAGGTTACGACAAATTTCGTCATTAGTTAATGAGAGGCAAAACAAACTATCTATACTTCACCGTTATCCAGCATTTCAATTAACCTTCTGATAGTATCCGACTCCCTGTCTGACAACCGTTTGAACAGCTCGGTATACAATTCGGTTTTGCCCTCCACATAAATATCAGGAACAGTTAAAGCTATTATATCAATGTTATCGATTTCTAGAGCACGACAAATTTTCGATAACTTATAAGCGCCCATACGTCTGGTACCTTGAAGATGATTTAATAACATCGGATAAGAAATGTCGATGCTACACGCAAAATCAAGTTGAGTAAAGCCCTTCATTTTTATCAAAGCGCGCAAAGTTTCGCCTAACTTTTTGTAATAAACTTTTTCAGCTTCGGACATTTTATTGGTTTTTCTATTAGCATTCATTGTTACACCTCATAATCGTTTTGCTTATTTTAGCAGTTATATGTAACCCTTACTTTATGCTAATAGCATAGACTTTCGCAAAAATCGACATTGCTAATAGCATTATCTCGATTTTTTAAATAAAAGCACCATTTAGTTATTACCTTATGATAGTTGAGAAAAATACAAAATATATTAAACGCTAAAGCACAATCGACTTTATAAATGCCTCCTGATTCTGGGAGGCATTTAATTAGAATAAAATCTTACGCAAAACCGGAGGTGCACCTCATGTACAGTTCCGAAATAAATGGTAAAATATGTCTGCTAGCGGAAATTGAGGACTGAATATGAGGAAAACTGCGCACATAGTGATAAAAGAACATTTGTGCAAACAGATATCTGAAACTCGTGTTAAAAACAAGTGGACGAAGAAGAAAATGGCAGAAAAACTTGCGATGGACGACCGTTCATACGCCGATATAGAAAATGGGCTGTCTTCATGCAGCGCGGTGACTTTGATAATATATATCATCTACGTTCTTGAAGATGACGCACAAAAAGTAGATTTGTTTGATATTCTGCGAAAAAAGTTAGATGAAGCCTGGCTGGAAAATGATGATACTACATAAATATATACTTGTTAAAAATGTTTATTTCGGGGATACGGAATTTGTAAGATACGGTATTGCTGCTTTGGATATAACCGAGCTGCCTCCTATAGTAATACGCACCGTCGCAGACCTTACCGGAGATCTTGCTACCGCCCAAGCATTAGCAATTAAGTGCAACACCAATAATACACCGACATGTGAGTTAGATGAAATAATTGATGAGTTTCTTTCAAATTACAAAGTCTAACTTTTATTACCGGTTCCAATTCCTATCTGCTCAGCGGAAAGCTTTTCATCTTTCTTTGCTTTATTCGTCATGGCTCATCCTCTCCCGTTGTCGCCTTTGCCATGCGGTTTCGTCGTCGGTGGTAGCGGCAAGGTAATCGATGAAGTCGGCTTTGCTGATCAGCCGCTTGCCTCGGTAGGCATATGCGATGAGCTTGCCCTCGTTGATCGCCGCGTGGATGGCGTTCTTGCTAACGTGGATCAGCCTTGACGCTTCGAGTGCGGTGATCACATCGGGGCATTTGCGGAGGAGATGCTCGAGCCCTTTTATCTTTTCTTCGGTTGTTATCGTGTGACTCTTTCTGTTTTGTCAGAACCAAGGATATCACAAAGATTTGATAAGTCCAGAGAGAATCGGAGTTCTATTGAAATTTTTATAAAAATATGCTATAATATTTTCAAAGATATGCGGCAACCATTAGTAACCGCCCGTCCCCCCGGCCTTGCATTAGCTGTGCATTTTTCTCGGAAGGGGCAATAAAGCGATCACTAATTCGCTAAATCACCCCGCGAAGCCTTACGGCTTCGTAGGGACCCCGACAAAAAAATGCGCCTCGACTGCTTTTTTGCAGCGAGGCGTATTATTTTAATATGAGGTGGATTTATCTTTGAACACGTCCGCTTCCGTCGCCGCCCGCGAGCTTTTCAACCTCGGCTACGCTGACGCGGTTATAGTCGCCCTCGACGGAGTGCTTGAGCGCGGAAGCCGCAACCGCAAACTCGATGGCGCTCTGGGTATCCTTGCCGTTAAGGAGCGAATATATAAGTCCGCCGCCGAAGGAATCACCGCCGCCGACACGGTCAACTATATGAAGATGATAGGTCTTGGAGAAGCAGTAGTTTTCGCCGTCGTAAAGCATTCCCGCCCAATCGTTATCGTTGGCGGAGATGGAGGAGCGGAGAGTGATGGCAACCTTCTCGAAGCCGAACTTGTCCGCAAGCTGCTTTGCTACGGACTTGTAGCTTTCATGGTCAAGCTTTCCGCCGTAAATATCGGTGTTTTCCGCTTCGATACCGAAAACGTCCTTTGCGTCCTCCTCGTTTGAGATGCAAACGTCAACGTACTTACAAAGATCGGTCATAGCTTCCCTTGCCTGCTCTCTTGTCCAGAGCTTGCCACGGTAGTTAAGGTCGCAGGAGATCTTTATTCCTTTTGCCTTTGCCGCCTTGCAGGCTTCACGGCAGATATCGACGAGATTGCTTCCCAATGCGGGAGTGATACCCGTGAAATGGAACCAATCTGCGCCCTCAAAGATGCTGTCCCAATCGAAATCGGAAAGAGCTGCCTCCTGAATTGCGGAATGGGCACGGTCGTAAATGCAGACGGAGCCGCGCTGTGACGCGCCCTTTTCAAGGAAATATATGCCTATTCTGTTGCCGCCGCGGACGATCTTTGAGGTATCCACGCCGAAATAACGGAGAGAATCCACAGCCGCCTGACCGATGGCGTGCTTGGGAAGCTTGGTAACGTAAACGCTGTCAATGCCGTAATTGGCAAGAGAGACCGCCACGTTTGCTTCGCCGCCGCCGAAGGTAGCCTGCATCTGATCGTTCTGGAAGAAACGGTAATATCCGTTGGGAGCGAGGCGGAGCATAAGCTCGCCGAAGGTAACTACTCTTTTCATTGTTCTGCCTCCATTTTTTCAAGAGATTCCTTCACGAAAAAGCTTCCGCCGATAGCGGCGACCTTATCGAAGGCGAGAAATTCATCGATATTGCTTCTGTCAACTCCGCCGGTGGGAATGAATTTCACCTGCGGGAAGGGTGCGGAAAGGGCTTTGAGAGCTTTAAGTCCGCCGTACACGTTTGCGGGGAAGAATTTCACGGTGGTGATGCCGAGGTCAAGCGCCATCATTATTTCGGTGGGTGTTACGCAGCCCGGATAATAGGGTACACCCTTCTCTGCGCAGACCTTTGCCACTTCAACGGAAAGTCCGGGAGACACGATAAAGGTTGCGCCTGCCGCAAGAGCCGCCTTGCACTGCTCTGCATTGATGACGGTGCCTGCACCGACAGACATATCGGGATAATTCTTTACGGCGTAGGCGATAGCCTCTGCGGCGCAAGCGGTACGGAAGGTGATCTCCGCACAGTTTATGCCGTTATTTTTAAGGGCCTTGAGTATTTTATCCGTTTCGCCTATCTCTTTTATTACTACTACGGGAATGAATTTTTCCATAATGCTTCTCCTTTATTTTATACGCCCGAATACGCCGCAAAGCCGCAGTCGATGGGCAGTACCACACCCGTGATGGCGGAAGCGGAGCGGCCGTCGCACAGGAAAAGCGTTGCGCCGAGAAGCTCGGATGCATCCACAAATCTGTCCATTGGAGTGCCCTTAAGTATCTTTGCGCTGCGGGCGGTGGGAGTTCCGTCCTCGTTAAAGAGGAGTGCTTTGTTCTGCGCGGATACGAGGAAACCGGGAGCTATTGCGTTACAGCGGATGCCCGTTCCCGCAAAGTGGGTGGCAAGCCACTGGGTAAAGTTGGAAATACCCGCCTTTGCCGCGGAATATGCGGGGATCTTGGTGAGAGGAGTGTATGCGTTCATAGAGGAAATATTGAGAATACATCCGCTCTTTTTGCCTACCATATCCTTTGCGAACACCTGCGTGGGGAGAAGAGTTCCTTGAAAATTGAGCTTGAACACGAAATCAACACCCGACGCATCAAGGTCGAAGAATGACTTGCCGCCTTCCTTTGCTTCGTGCTGATATTCGTTGTCGGTAGTAGCACGGGGGTTGTTTCCCCCTGCGCCGTTGACGAGGATATCACATTCGCCAAGATCTGCTTTTACCTGCTGATGAACCTGCTCAAGTACTTCGGGATCAAGCACGTTTGCGGCGTAGCCCTCGCAGATAAAGCCCTCCGCCTTAAGCTCGTCAGCCAGTGCCTTTACCGCGTCTCCGTTAAGGTCCAGAGCCGCTACCTTTGCGCCCGACTGTGCAAAGGCTCTTGCCATTGCGCCGCAGATGAGTCCGCCTGCGCCGGTCACGACCACTACCTTACCGGTGTAATCTATATTAAGAGGAAGATCTATCATTGATTATTCTCCTTTTTTGCTTTTTCCAAGGTATCCCATACGCCAAGCATATACATTATGCCCAGTGCGCGGTCGTACAGACCGTAGCCCGGACGGACGTTACCGGGACCTTCGGTCCACAGATGTCTGCCGTGGTCGGGACGGATATATCCCGTAAAGCCGCCCTCGTGATACGCCTTGAGTATATCTATGATACCCGTATCGCCGTCACAATCTCTGTGGCTGGCTTCGGAGAAATCGCCGTTTTCAAAATGCTTTACGTTTCTTATATGGGCAAATGCGATACGGTCGCAATATTTGCGTACTATTTCCGCCACGTTGTTTTCGGGGTTGGCGTTAAGGCTTCCCGAGCAGAGGGTAAGACAGTTGTACTCGTCGTCCACCATTTTGAGGAAGCGTCCGATGCTCTTTTCGTCTACCAGAAGTCTGGGCAGACCGAAGATATCCCAAGGCGGATCGTCCATATGGATAGCCATTTTGATATCGCACTCACGGCAGGTGGGCATAATGGCTTCAAGGAAATATTTTAAGTTTTCCCACAGCTTTTCGTGGGTAATACCCTCGTAAGCCTTGAACAGCTCGTCCAGCTTCGCCATACGCTCGGGCTCCCAGCCGGGGAAGGACATACCGTATTTTTCGGTGAAATCCAGAATGTATTGCGCCATTGCGTTGTAATCGTCCTGAATCATATTCTTTTCATAGAAAAGAGCGGTGGAGCCGTCGCCTACGGGATGGAAAAGGTTACTTCTCGTCCAGTCGAAAATAGGCATAAAGTTATAGCAGATAACCTTTACGCCGAACTGTGAAAGGTTGCGTATGCACTGCTTGTAGTTTTCGATATATTTGTCTCTGGTGGGAAGGCCTATTTTGATATCGTCGTGTACGTTTACGGATTCGACTACGTCCATATTAAAGCCGTACTCATCAAGCTGACGCTTGACCTCCGCTATCTCGTCGATCTCCCATACTTCACCGGGCATTTTATGATGCAACGCCCATACGATACCCTCGACACCGGGTATCTGCTTAATATCGGAGAGCTTTATATTGTCGTTTCCCTCTCCGTACCAGCGAAAAGTCATTTTCATTGGCATAATGCTCCTTTCAGGTCGTTGAAGGTATTATAAAATATTTTTTGCGATTTCGCAATGGGCAGAAGTATTTTTTTACCGTATTTGGTAAAAAAACATTTAAAATAACGGAAAAACAAATACGCGCCGACAGGACGTTGTGACAGAATGAGCCCATCTTCAAGAAGAAGCAAGAATTTTAAAGGCTGACCATAAGGTCAGCCTTTGAATTTATTCAGCGGTGTTTAATTGCTTTTTGCATGAAAAATGTTTTTCCTCCAGGGTCTCGTTGGCGGCGGTGCGGAGGATTATTGATCGGACCAACTCGTCAAGAGCGGAGTTTTCGGTATAATCTGCGGGAGCGAAAAACCTGATACGGTTTTCCGCAAGCATTTTGTGCATTCGCGGAAGATCCGATTGGTTTCCGTAGACGCCCACGGAATATCCGCCGTTGGTATTTATAAGGCGCATGCAGGGGATATCCGTTGCGCTGTCGCCGATATACACCATATTTCTGAAAGGGATGCGGATATCCTCGGGACGGAAAAAATCGTTTACGCCCGAATCGTTTACGTCAAGCACGCCCTTTTGAATGCGGAACAAAAACTGCGTTTTGTTGGTATAGTTTATAGCCTGCGCGGGCCAGACGGCATAACCGTCCTTACCGTACATAAAGGAGCTGGCGTATATCTTTTCAAATACCCCCGCTTTGGCAATGGAGGTGCCCTCGATCATTTCCTTCAGTCCCGACGAGATGATATAATGCTCGACTATGACGCCGTGGCGGGCGCCGAAGGCGCGGATGCGCTCAAACCAATCCTCGACACCGGGGAAAAGGGATACTCTTGCGCCGTAATCCTCCAAGGCTTTTTTGGTAAAGGCGATCCTGCCGTGGGCTTCCTCCACCATTTTGTACATATATGCAAGGTTTGAATCCATTTCGTTGGCCTCCGCCAACGCGTTGGACTCCGCCCAGAAGGATTCGACGTCACCGTCGTACACCTCTTGTATATAGCCCTGCGCCTGCATATCGTCGGGGGACAGAGTTTTATCGAAATCATAACAGATAGCAAGGACGGGATAAGCTTCTTTTGTTTTTCTTACGGGTGCCATATATATTTTTCCTTATAAAGTGATTTTTCACGTATATTGTACCATTAAAAAGGAGTTTTGGCAACAGCGAATATGCGTTGATTTATTTGTGTTTTTTTGGTATAATGTGCCTGAAAGATTTTTCGGGAGGAAAGAAAAATGGAAGATTTCGGTATGAATGAAATGCAGGAGATGCAAAAAGCACTGCAGGAAAGATACAAGCACAAATGGGAGCCTATATGCGCCGAGATCGGACAAAACAAGCTTTTGTGGATGATCGGTGAGATCGGCGAGGTAATAGATATAGTAAAAAAGCACGGCGGGACGGAGGCGTGCACCGACGGGGAAACAAGAAAAGCGCTGGTTGAGGAAATGGCGGACGTGCTTATGTACTACAACGACGTGATGCTTTGCTACGGAATTACGCCCGATGAGCTGAAAAAGGCGTACAGGGAAAAATTTGAAAGAAATATGACGCGCTGGTAAGAAAAAAGAGCGTTTTTTGGGGGATATTGACTTTACGTAAAAAAAGGAGTATAATCACCCTGCATGGAGGAATGGAAAAATGTATATTGATATGTTTAATTTCTGGTACTTCTTCTGGTTGATCCTTGCGGCGGGAATGACGGCGGGACTTTATTTTCTGCTTAAAAACCGCAGTGTGAAGACCCAAAAGGCAGTTTTGTTTGCACTGCTCGCCGTGGGATTTTTGCTTCATTTTCTCAAGTCGTACATACCACCTTACAGCGTGGACGAAGCAAGGTTATTGCGAGACAGCTGGTTTGTAAATATATGTGCCGCCAATATTGCGCTGTTCCCCTTTATGTTCTTTTCCAAAAACGAAAAGATAAAGGACTATATGTTTTATATAGGCGTATTGAGCGGACTTATAGCCTTGTTTTATCCGCAGGAGCCTATGGCGAAAGTAGATCAGCTTGCGGAGCAGCTCGATATAGTAAGATTTTACTATCACCACTGGATGCTTCTTACGGTTCCCCTGCTTATGGTGCTTTTCAAGCATCACAAGCTTTCATACAAGCGTGTCTATACCGCGCCCGTAGGGTTGCTTGGGCTTATGCTGTTTATTATGCTGAACCAGCTTTTCCAAGCGGAACTGGGATTTATTCCCCTGCGTAACACCAACGATTTTCTGGCTATCGGCTACAAGAACTCGTCCTATATTTGGGGACCCGGTGTAAACGATCCGATCGGAAAATTTTTTGCGCTGTTTACGCCCGAATTCTTCCGCACGGTGCCCGTGGGACAGTATGCGGGACAGGAAAAATACTGGCCCTGGTTCTGGATAATCGTGCCCGCCTTCGTGCTGGTCACGCCCTTCGCCTTTGCGGTATGTATGGTATTCGACCACAAGGCATTTTGGCAGGACGCAAAGAATTTTAAAAACACGCTTACCGAGCGTTTCCTTTCAAAACGCAAAAAATCTCATTAAAAGTATAACGGGGACTGCTTAAAGGCAGTCCTTTCGTATTACGCGCAAATTTGTGTTGACGAACCGAGAAAAACAAGGTATAATCTATATATAAATATACACGCGAGGTAAACATAAATGGATATAAAGAAAATTCTTTCCTGCGTTGACCACACTCTGCTTGCACAGGGCGCCACGTGGGACGAGATCAAAGCCATTCTGGACGACGGAATTAAATATTCCTGCGCTTCCTGCTGTATTCCCGCCTCCTACGTAAAGCAGGCGAAGGAATACGTGGGCGACAAGGTTGCGGTATGCACCGTTATCGGATTCCCCAACGGATATTCCACCACCGCAGTAAAATGCTTTGAGGCTTCCGACGCGGTTGACAACGGCGCAGACGAAATTGATATGGTAATAAATATCGGCTGGGTAAAGGACAAAAAGTATGACGCCCTGCTTGAAGAAATTAAGGCTGTAAAAAAAGCCTGCAAGGGAAAGATACTTAAGGTTATTATAGAAACCTGCCTGCTTACCGACGAAGAAAAGATAAAGATGTGCGAAATAGTTTCACTTTCCGGTGCAGACTTTATAAAGACCTCCACCGGCTTTTCCAAGGCGGGCGCAACGGTACACGACGTTGAGATATTTGCAGGCAACGTGAAGGCGGGACTCGGCATAAAGGCGGCGGGCGGTATTTCCTCTATTGAGGATGCCGAAAGCTTCCTCGCTCTCGGCGCAACGAGGCTGGGCACAAGCAGAATAGTAAAAATAGTAAAGGCTATGGAGAAAGGTGAAGACAATGGCAAACAAGACACCTCATATTAATTTAAAGGACGAAAATCTGGGTTTCGGCAAAACCGTTTTAATGCCCGGCGACCCCTTGCGCGCAAAATATATTGCGGAAAACTTTCTTGAAGACGCTGTTCTGGTAAACGGAGTACGCGGAGTTAACGGCTACACCGGATATTACAAGGGTGTAAAGGTTTCGGTAATGGCAAGCGGTATGGGTATGCCCTCTATCGGTATTTATTCCTATGAATTATACCATTTCTTCGGCGTGCAGAATATTATCCGCGTTGGCAGTGCGGGTGCTATAAACGAAAAGGCAAAGGTGCGCGATATAGTTATCGGTATGGGCGCCTGCACCAATTCCAATTTTGCATCCCAGTACAATATGAACGGCACTATCGCGCCTATATGCGATTTTGATATGCTGAGCACCGCAAAGAATATTGCGGACGGCAAGGGACTTAACGTTCACATAGGAAATCTTTATTCCTCCGACACCTTCTACGACGATTCCTTCCCCTCCGCTGTTTGGGGAAAGGTAGGCTGTCTTGCCGTTGAGATGGAGGCGGCGGCGCTTTACTGCACCGCTATGCGTTACGGTATGCGTGCTTTGGCAATATGCACCGTTTCGGATACTTTGTATCCTCCCTTCGTTGCACTTGAAGCCGAGGAGCGCGAAAAGACCTTTACGCAGATGATGGAATTGGCACTTGACTGTGCAGTCGAATACGAAGCCCTCCCCCTGCTGGAGCCTAAAAAGTAATATGAAAAGAGTATTTATAATAGTTCTTGACAGCTTCGGTATCGGCGCGATGCCCGATAGCGAAAATTACGGTGATATCGGCGTAAACACGCTGGCATCCGTTTCCGCCTCTCCCCTTTTCAAGGCGGATAATCTTAAAAAGCTTGGGCTTTTTAACATTGACGGAGTCACCTGCGGCGAAAAGGAAGCATCCCCCGCGGCGGCACACTTCCGTCTTAAGGAATTATCCAAGGGAAAGGACACCACTATCGGACATTGGGAGATAGCGGGAATAGTATCCCAAAAGCCGCTCCCCACCTACCCCGACGGGTTTCCCGAGGAGGTAATAAAGGAGTTTTCACAAAAGACCGGCAGAGGAGTTTTGTGTAACAAGCCCTATTCCGGCACTGAGGTCATAAAGGATTACGGCGACGAGCATATCCGCACGGGTGATCTTATAGTCTACACCTCGGCGGACAGCGTTTTCCAGATCGCCGCACACGAGGAGCACGTACCCCTTGAGGAATTATACCGCTATTGCCGTATCGCCCGACAAATGCTTGTGGGCGAGCACGGTGTGGGCAGAGTTATTGCACGTCCCTTTACTACGGTGGACGGTGAATACAAGCGCACCTCCAACAGACACGATTATTCGCTCGTGCCGCCTCGTAAAACAATGCTTGACGTCATTTCCGAAAGCGGGCTCGACACTATCGCAGTAGGAAAAATATACGATATCTTCGTGGGAAAGGGCATTACGCAGCACGTTTTCACCACGGGAAACACCGACGGTATGGAAAAAACTCTTGCCTTTGCAAGGACGGATTTTAACGGTGTGTGCTTCGTTAATCTGGTGGATTTCGATATGCTGTACGGTCACCGCAACAACGTGGACGGATATGCCGCCGCCATAGCGGAGTTTGACACGTGGCTTGGCGATCTTCTGCCCGAGCTGAAGGAAGAGGATATGCTTATCATAACCGCGGACCACGGATGTGACCCCGGTTATACCGTAAGCACCGACCATTCAAGAGAATACGTTCCCCTTCTTATATGGGGAAAGAATATATCACCCGTAAACGGCGGAACGAAGGACGGATTTTGCAGTATCGGCAAGACGGTATGCGATTATCTCGGCGTTGACGGCGATATAGACGGACAAAGCTTGCTTTCGGAGATAATAAATGAGCAATAAAGATTTAGTCGTTGCGGCGTTTGCCGCAATGGAAAAGGCGTACGCGCCTTATTCGGGATACACCGTAGGTGCCGCACTGCTTTCCAAAAGCGGGAAGGTATACACGGGCTGTAACGTGGAAAGCGCATCCTATTCCCCCACCAACTGCGCGGAGAGAACTGCTTTCTTCAAGGCGATAAGCGAAGGAGAAAGAGAGTTTGAAAAAATTGCGGTGGTTGGCGGAAAGAACTGCAACGTTACCGAGCTTTTTATGCCCTGCGGGGTGTGCAGGCAGGTAATGGCGGAGTTTTGCGCAAAGGATTTTGAAATAATCGTTGCCAAAAGCACCGATAAGTTTTACTCCTTCACCCTCGAGCAGCTGCTTCCCCACGGATTTTCTCCAAAAAATATTAAAATTTAAGGTGACGATATGAAGCAATATCATATACAGCTTTCTGAAGAGCAGGGAGCAAGATACGCCATTATACCCGGCGACCCCGGCAGAGTGGAAAAGATCGCCGCTTTTCTGGAAGACCCCCATCAGGTGGGATATAACCGTGAATATAATTCCTATATGGGATATCTTGAGGGAGAAAAGGTATTGGTGGTATCCACCGGTATCGGCGGTCCCTCCTGCGCTATATGCGTTGAGGAGCTTGCAAAAATTGGTGTTGACACCTTTATACGCGTAGGCACCTGCGGCGGTATGCAGCCCGAGGTAGCGCCCGGTGACGTGGTTATTGCCACGGGCGCTATACGTATGGACGGAACAAGCAAGGAATATATGCCCATAGAGTTCCCCGCAGTGGCAGATTTCCACGTAACCAGCGCATTATATTCTGCCGCCGAAAAGCTGGGATACCCCAACCATATCGGCGTGGTTCAGGCGAAGGATAGCTTTTACGGACAGCATTCTCCCGAAAGCATGCCTGCTTCCGCAGAGTTATTAAGCAAATGGGAAGCGTGGAAGCGGGGAGGATGCCTTGCATCCGAAATGGAGGGTGCAACTCTGTTTATAGTAAGTGCCGCAAGAAAGCTGCGCTCGGGAGCGGTGTTCCACTGCGTATGGAACCAGGAGGTTGCAAAATCCGCTATGCCCAAGGACAGAAAAGAGGATACCTCCGCCGCTATAAAGACGGCGATAGAGGCGCTTCGCCAAATAATAAAACAGGACAAAAAGGATCAATAATATGTTTGAAGCAGTTTTAGACTGTATAAAAAGCTTTGACACCATAGTTATACACAGACACAGCCGTCCCGACGGGGACGCTTTGGGAAGCCAGATCGGTATGAAAAACCTTATTACCGAAAACTTCCCTGAAAAGACGGTATACGTAGTTGGTGACGAAACCAAGATATATAATTTTATTCCCCATTCGGAAATGGACGATATTCCCGATACAGTTTATGAAAACGCGCTTGCAATACTTCTCGATTTCGCTACCCCTCCCCTTGCAAGCGACGACAGATACAGACTTGCAAAAAAGACGGTACGCATCGACCACCACATTTACTGCGAGACCTTTACCGACGTTGAGGTTATTGACGACAGCTTTGAAAGCTGCTGCGGTATGGTTACGGCGTTTGCGGTGGAAAGCAGGCTTAAAATAAACAAAACTGCGGGAGAAGCGCTTTACACGGGTATGATAACCGATTCGGGCAGATTCCGCTACGACAGCACGTCATCCCGCACCTTCACGCTGGCGTCCCACCTTATCGAAACGGGATTTGACACCAACGAATTGTACCGCTCGCTTTATGCGGACGATCTTGCAAACAGACAGTTAAAGGCGAGATTTACCCTCAAAATACAGCTTTCGCCCAAAAACGTGGCGTACATATATACCACAAAGGAAGAGCTTAAGGAGCTGGGTGCAAGCGAGTTTTCCGTTTCCCGCGGGATGGTATCCGCAATGTCGGATATAAAGGGCGTGGATATATGGGTAAACTTTACCGAAACCGATGCGGGCGTTTTGTGTGAACTGCGCTCCAACCGCTTTAACATTAACCCCATAGCGGTAAAATACGGCGGCGGCGGTCACCAGAAGGCAAGCGGTGCCTGCGTGCCCGACCGTGAAACAGCCTTTGCTATGCTCGCAGATCTTGACGCGATCCAAGGAGGGGCAAATGAATAAAGAAATAAAAACCAAGATACTTAACAAGATAAAGGAATACGATAAGATATTCCTTTTCCGCCACGTGCGCAACGACGGTGACTGCGTGGGTGCTACCAAGGGATTCAAGCGCATACTTCAGCTTTCCTTCCCCGAAAAGAAGATATATCTTATAGATGACGATAATTCCCAATACCTCGCCTTTATGGGTGCCGAGGACGAAGCGGTTTCCGAGGAGGAATACAAGGACGGACTGGGAATCGTTATAGATACGGCAAGTGAAAAGCGTATTTCCAACAAAAATTACCTGCTGTGCAAGGAGCTTATAAAGATTGACCACCACATCCCCATCGAGGACTACGGAGATATTATGTGGGTGGAGCCTGACCGCTCCTCTGCCTGCGAAATGATAGCGGATTTTTACGCCACCTTCAAAAGCGAGCTGACCATAGATACCGTTGCCGCCACACATATTTATACGGGAATGGTAACCGATTCGGGACGGTTCAAATATGAGGGTGTAAACGGCGAGACCATGCGTAACGCCGCAGTAATGCTTGACACGGGTATCGACACCGAAAAGCTGTACGCTCAGCTTTATCTTGACGATTTCGGATATCTTAAGTTCAAGGCACGCATATATCAGCGTATGGAGATTACCGAAAACGGCGTAGCCTACATCTTTATTGACAAGGCTATGCAGGAGGAATTCGGGCTTTCTCTTGAGCAGGCAAGCTCCTGCGTAAATTCGCTGGATTCCATCCGCGGTGCCATTTGCTGGATAGCGTTTATTGAAAACGGAGACGAGGAAAGCTCCATAAGAGTTCGTCTGCGCTCCCGTTTCGTGCATATTAACCCCATTGCAGAGAAATACCGCGGAGGCGGACACGCCTGCGCCAGCGGTGCCACCGTGTACGGCTGGGAGGAAGCGGAAAAGCTTCTTGCAGATGCGGATGCACACGTTAAAGAATACAAAGAAACACACGAGGGTTGGCTGTGAGAATATTAATTACAAACGATGACAGCGTAAAGGCGACACAGCTTTTGCCACTGATAAAATACTGTATGAGATTCGGCGACGTTACCACGGTAGTGCCGAAGGTTGAGCAAAGCGGAAAAAGCCACGGAATTGAGCTTCACAACGCATTCACCGTACACAAGCAGGAGCTTGACACGGGTATATTCGCTTACGTGGTGGATTCCACCCCCGCCGACTGCGTGCGTTTTGCACTGCTCGGCTTGGGCAAGAAGTTTGACCTTGCTATATCCGGCATAAACCGCGGATATAATATCGGCACCGACATAATGTATTCCGGCACCGTTGCGGCGGTACGAGAGGCGGGATTATACAATATAACCTCCGTTGCCCTTTCCACCTGTCCCGAAAACTACGAAAACGCAGTTGGTCAGCTTGACACGGTCCTTGATTTCGCGCTGAAGAATAACCTTCTGGGTGCGCACAAAATATACAATATTAACATTCCTCCCATCGTTAAGGGTGTGAAGATAACCCATCAGGGCGAAATATATTATTCCGACGCCTTCTACGAGGTTGGCGACGGAATATACAAGGTACAGGGCGAATGTACCTATAAGCCCGGTAACGATCTTACCCTTGATACCGACGCAGTTATGAACGGATATATCTCCATCACTCCCCTTACCAACAATGTAACGGATATGCAGGTATACAAAAGATTGACCGAATAATCATTTTAAAGAGCTGTCTGCGGACGGCTCTTTTCAATATGCTATTGCAAAACGGAGAAAAATGTAGTATTATATATAGGATAAACAAAAAAAGAGAAACGGAGCAAGAAAATGGAAAAAGTGTTCAAGCGGTCTGTCGCTTTGATGGCAGTCCTTTTAATTTGCCTGAGTCTGTTGCCATGCATAGCAATAGAAACACGCGCCGCAACAGTGGATTACGTGTATTCGGGCAAATACATATACAACTGGGGCGTGCGTGAGGAGGTTGCAACCTTCCTTTCCCCCAACGCTATACAGTTTTACAAGGACAACAACACCTCACTTGAAAAGCTGATGGCAAACGCCGGAAGCAGTACCATAAGCAGTGTTCCCACAAGTGCTTTGTACAAAGCCCTTAAGAACCTTATGGTATCCAACCATTCAAAGGTCACAAGCTATAACGATACCCGCCCCCTTTTCCAGTATACCGACTGTCAGAACAGCGGTGAAACCAGTAAAAAGATATCCTCGTTTTATTCGGGAAGAGAGATAGGACCTGCGTGGGATTCCGGTAATACGTGGAACAGAGAGCACGTCTGGCCCAACAGTAAGGGTAACCTTGCAGGTAACGGCGAAAACGATATTATGATGCTTCGCCCCACCTCCGTAAGAGAAAACTCCAGCCGCGGAAACAAGGCATACGGTACAACCTCAGCTTATTATAACCCCAACGGTGAAGCAGGCGGCAAGTACGATCTGCGCGGTGACGTTTCCCGTATCATACTTTACCAATACGTTCGCTGGGGTTGTATAAATACCGGATCGGGATATAACACCAAGGATATTTTCGGCACACAAGGTGTTATAGAAAGCCTTGACGTACTTCTTACCTGGATGGAAGAAGACCCCGTTGATACGTGGGAGCTTGGCAGAAACGACTCCGTTGAGTCTATTACCGGCACCCGTAACGTATTCGTTGACTATCCCGAATTGGCATTCGCGCTGTTTGGAGCAGAGGTTCCCGCAGGATACACCACCCCCTCCGGAAGCACGGAAGGCACCGGTCCCGTTATTACGGTTACCGCAAACAACTCTTCTTGGGGCACCGTAACCGTTGACGGAAAGGTTATAACCGCTACCCCCGCAAAGGGATATATGCTTAACGGATACACTATAGTAAGCGGAAGCGCAACCCTTTCCAAGAGCGGAAACACCTATACCGTAGATACTAAAAACGACGTAAGTATTCGAATAAACTTTGCTCCCATTCCCACCTTTACCGTTACCTTTATGGAAAACGGAAGCAAAGTAAGCAGTAAAACCGTTGAGGAGGGAGAAAAGGTTACTCTTCCCACCCACAAGGGCACACTCCAGAAGGGTAACACCTTCGTAGGATGGGCTACGAAGACCGTAAACGAAGCTTCTAACGCGCCTACCACTTACAAGGCAAACGCTTCTTATCAGCCTCAAGCCGATATAACGCTGTATGCGGTATATTCCTTTAACGATAACGGAAAAACGGTTTATTCAACCACCTTTATCGTTAAAAACGAGGAGACCTCCGAACCTGAGGTGAGCGAGCCTGAGGTAAGTGAGCCTGAGGTAAGTGAGCCCGAGGTAAGTGAGCCCGAGGTTAGTGAACCCGAGGTAAGCGAGCCCGAGGTAAGCGATCCCGAAGTTAGTGAACCCGAGGTTAGTGAACCCGAGGTAAGCGATCCCGAGGTAAGCGATCCCGAGGTAAGTGATACTGAAGTAAGCGATGCTGAAGTAAGCGAAAACGAAGTAAGCGATGAAGCAAGCGGCGAGGAATCTGACGAAGCAGACACAAGCGCACCCGACGCAAGCAAGGACGAAAGCAAAAACTAGGGCGGCAGCAGCACCGACCTTTCCGACAGCACCGAAAGCAAGCCCGACGAAACCGAAGAAAAAGGCTTTGCGTGGTATTGGATAGTTATTATTCTTGCAGTAGTTGGAATAATCGTCGTTGCGGTTATTATCGCTTCAAATAAAAAAGACGAAAAAAGAGCAAACAAAAAATAATTAAAAATCAACAGCGGAGATAAATAAAATCTCCGCTGTTTTTATAATCATTTTCGATATCTAATGTCTGTAGAACTAAAAGTCTGATTGAAGCAACGGCGATGTATAAATGACGCAGAATGAATTTTCGCGAGCGGTAGCTGTAGTTACCTACAGCCAGCGAAGCGAAAATTTATAGAAAAACGCTTTTAAAAAATTAAAAGAAATCCGTTACAGACGGATTTCTACATTAAAAAG
>JAGAKP010000045.1 GCA_017625615.1 Clostridia bacterium | reverse complement strand
CGAATTTTACCGTCCCCTTAAGATCGACCTTTTCGAGGACGAGATATTCGTCTTTACTCCCAAGGGCGACGTAATAAACCTTCCCACCAATGCAACCCCCATAGATTTTGCTTACGCTATACACTCTGCGGTAGGTAATAAAATGGTGGGTGCCCGCGTTAACGGTAGCATCGTTCCCATAGATTCAATTCTTGAAAACGGTCAGATCGTCGAGGTAATCACTTCTTCCGCATCAAAGGGACCCAGCAGAGACTGGCTTAAAATAGTCCGTTCAGGCGAAGCGAGAAATAAGATCCGTCAGTATTTCAAAAAGGAAATGCGTCCGGAAAACATTATCGTCGGCAAAACGG
Source organism: Clostridia bacterium (assembly GCA_017625615.1). GTDB lineage: Bacteria > Bacillota > Clostridia > Oscillospirales > CAG-382 > SFLA01. Next base: position 5,229 of record JAGAKP010000045.1, on the reverse strand, counting down.
AAATTGACCGTGAGCTTAAGCGCTACGGCAGAAGCTATTCCGAAGCCCAGAAGAACGAGATCGTTGCCAACGTTGCGTCCCGAATCGGCTTGCCCGATCCTGACGATCTTTATAATAACGTCGGCTACGGCGGACTTTCCGTCAGCAAGATAGCCGCCAAGCTCAAGGACGAATTTACCCGCGTGGTGTGTCCCCCCGAGCCCGTGGAGGTTGCGACCGTTCCCGAAAAAACCGTTACCCATACGGGAAGAATTACAAATTCACAGTCTGTAATTATCGACAGCGTTTCGGGCTGTGAGGTCAAGTTTGCAAAATGCTGTAACCCCCTTCCCGGCGACAGCATTATCGGATTTATCACCAAGGGCTACGGCGTTTCCATTCATAAATACGATTGTCCCAACGCTCAGGCGGGACTTCAGAAGCCCGAGGATAAGGACAGATGGGTAGTAGCATCGTGGTCCACTCAGGTAGAAAAGCGTCAGGTCGGCAAATTCGACGCCGTCCTCAACGTATACGCAGAGTATTCCTCTGCACTGTTTGCCGACGTTTCCACACAGCTCAAGAATATGTCCGTTGACGTTATTTCTATGGCTGCCAAGGAAAATATAGGAAACTGTTTGCTTACCGTAGTTATCAAGTGCAGCAGTATAGACCATCTTCACAGCATTATGGCACAGCTCCGAAAGGTGCCCAACGTCCGTGACGTTACCCGCGGCAACGAGGGCAGAGGTGTTTAATGAAAATAGTTATACAGCGGGTATTATCTGCCTCCTGCACCGTTGAGGGGGAGAGTATATCCAATATTGGAATAGGACTTCTCGTCTTTTGCGGCGTCACCGCAACGGATACAGAGGATGATATAAAAAAAGCCGCAAAGAAAATAGCGGGAATTCGCATATTCCGTAACGATGCAGGCAAAATGTCCTTGTCTGTCAACGACGTCGGCGGCTCGATAATGCTCATTTCCAACTTCACTCTTTGCGCAGATTGCTCTCACGGCAGACGTCCGGAGTTTCTTTCTGCCGCACCTGCCGCCAAGGCAGAGGATTATTACAATAAATTAGCCGCTTTGATAAGGGAGACCACCCCCGTCAAGCTCGGCGTATTCGGAGGAGATATGCGTATCAGTGCGGAAAACTACGGACCCGTCACTGTTTACCTCGATACCGCACAACTATGAAGCTCAATATATACAATTCAACGGGACTGCTTAACAATTATTATTTTCAGACCCTTTCATTGCTTTATTTCCCCGGTGAAAAGTTTCCCACGGGCGTAGATCTCAGCCCCAACAGCGCAGATTATTACCTTGAAAAGCGCGGCGACGGATATTACGGTAAAGCCGTTCTCCGCGCAGGCGAATATTCTGCCGAGGGGGAATTCTGTACCGACGGGTATATTTTTTCCGTTCCCGTACACGATGAGCTTAACGCTCAGTGCGCCATAGGAAAGGCAATGGTCCAAGCGGGAGAAAAGCTGTTCGGCTTTTCACTTCCTTGGGGTTATATTACGGGTCTCCGTCCCGTAAAGCGCGCAAGATATTATCTTGACCGCGGCTACGATGATGAGACGGTAAAAAGTCTTTTTATAAATGATCACAACGTTTCACCGGAAAAGACCGAGCTTTCCATACGCACCGCCCATAACGAGATACGTATGCTTGAGGGAGTGGGCGGTAAAACTGCGGGACTTTATATTTCCATTCCTTTTTGTCCCACAAGATGTCAGTATTGCTCCTTCGTTTCATATTCAACGCCCCGCCTTTTAAAGATGCTTCCCGATTACGTTGAGCTTCTTATAAAGGATATAAAGGATACCGCGTCTGTTCTCGGTGAGATAGGTGTAAAGCTTTCCGCCATCTACGTCGGAGGCGGCACGCCCTCAATTCTTTCTCCCGAGCATACCCGCCGCGTCCTCGGCACCGTTACGGAGAATTTCGACCTTTCTTCCTTAAGGGAATTTACCTTTGAAGCAGGCAGACCCGATACCATTACGGCGGACAAGCTGTACGCCGCCAAGGAAAGCGGAGTTACCCGAGTAAGCATAAATCCTCAGAGCCTTAACGAAAATGTCCTTCGCGCTATCGGTAGACAGCATACCACTGCACAGTTTTTTGAAGCCTACGATATCGCACGCAAGGTTGGGTTTGACAGCATAAACGCCGATCTTATCGCGGGACTTCCCGAGGACACCTTTGATACCTTCGCTTCAAGCTTTGAAAAGGTCCTTTCCATGGGATTTGAGAATATAACTCTACATACCTTAAGCATTAAAAATGCGGCGGCAATGAGGTTTGAAAAGGAAAACGTGTACGATCCTGCGGGTAAGCTTGCAATTTCCTGCGTACAATACGTTTATGACAGAATGATGGAGAGCGGTATGAAGCCTTATTATCTCTACCGCCAGAAAAATACCGTTGGCAACGCAGAGAATACGGGATATTCCGTACCGGGTAAGGAAAACCTTTATAATATTCTTATGATGGAGGAGCACTCAAGCGTGTTTGCCTGCGGGGCGGGCGCAATAACAAAGCTGGTCACTCCCGATGAGGAGATAATAGACCGTATCGCACATCAGAAATATCCTTATGAATATCTTGCCGAGCCAAAAGGTATCGGCGCCGACCGTATCAAGGAGTTTTATTTTGAGCATTTTAATGATTAATTCACAGGAAGACCGCTACGAGGAGAATATCGGCGAGGTCGTAAACGTAGCGTTAAACGATGATGATAAGCGTATAATCCTCATTTCCGGTCCCTCCTGCGCGGGAAAAACCACCACTACCCGCAAGATAACCGAGGGAATCGTTGCCGCAGGCAGAAGAGCCCTTTCCGTTTCGCTTGATGATTTTTATTTAAACGACGTTGACGTACCGCTCCGTGAGGACGGCACCAAGGATCTTGAAACGGTCTACAGCCTCGACCTCGATTATCTCCACGTTTTTCTTACGGATCTTATGGCGGGAAAGACGGCAATGCTTCCTTCCTACGATTTCGTTTCCAAAAACAGACGTGATGAATATACTCCCGTCAGCATTACGGAAAAGGACGTTGTGATCATTGAAGGACTCCACGCGCTCAACCCCGTTATATACAGCGGATACGTTTCCGAAAAGAACCTTTTGCGTGTATATCTGTACGTTGAAAGCCCTTACGATTTCGATCCCCGTTTTATCCGCCGTATGGTAAGAGATTATTTTTACCGCGGCGTAAGCGGTGAGCGTACCTTTGCGGTATGGAAGGACGTAAGGGAAGGGGAGAGCTTGTATATCGATCCCTATATAGATTACGCAGACGTACGTATAAATACCTTTTTCACCTATGAGGACGGCGTTCACGTAAAGGCTGCTCGAAAAATACTTTCGGAAATAAGCGAAAACAGCGATTATTACGGAAAAGCACAGCGTATGCTTCGCAGCTTGAAGGACGTTGACCCCGTGGATTTTTCTCTCGTCCCCGAAAACTCCGTGCTTCGTGAATTTATGAAGGATTGTTATGAGCAATAATGGAAAGGCGGCAAAAAGCTTCGTAGCCGAAGCCGCCATAATATCTGTTTCAAACTTCGCCGTAAAGCTTGTGGGCGTTCTTTTCAAGATCCCCCTTGCAGATCAGCTCGGCGAATATATGGGAATTTTCAACGCGGCGTATTCCATATACGCAATGCTGTTTATGATCTCCACCTCGGGACTTCCCGTAGCGGTATCAAAGCTGGTTGCCGTTTCGGCAGAGCGCGGCAGACGGAGAGAAGCCACCGAGGTGTTCCGCACCTGTGCTTTAACCTTTGGCGCCATAGGTCTTGTATGCTCGTTGGGAATGTTCTTCGGCGCAGAGCTTATATGTGAATTAACGGCTCACCGAGGCGCGGAAGCGGCAATGCGCGTAATTTCTCCCACCTTATTTATTATATGTATTACTGCGTCTATCCGAGGATACTTTCAGGGACTCCGCAAAATGGTGCCTACAGCCGTTTCCAATTTTATCGAAGCGGTGCTCAAGCTCATTCTCGGCTTGGGCGGCGCGGCATTTGCGGCATCCCGCGGCTGGAGCGGACCCGTGCAGGCAGCTTTTGCCGTTTCGGGTATATCCGTCGGCGTTATCGTCGGTACCGTATATCTCGGAATATGCTATTACCGTCAGCGCAACAGCGGCATTCCCGATACGGACACTACCGTCACGCCCCGCAATAAGCTTGTAAAGAACGCACTTGGCGTTGCAATCCCCGTTACTCTTGCGGGCTCCGCCTTGTATTTTTCCACCTTCTTCGATACGGTGGTCATCAACAACCGCCTTATCTGGTCGGGCTTTACCGAGGATATGGCAGATAAGCTCTACACCGCTTATACCACCCTTGCAATTTCTATATCCGATCTCGTTCCCTCAACGCTGGTATATCCCATTGCGTTGAGCATACTTCCCGCAATGTCTGCGGCTTTGGAGGGAAAACGCCACCGCGAGGTAAGAGGATACATACATTCCTCTATCCGCATTTCGGGTATTATCGCGATCCCCAGCGCATTCGGCCTGGCAGTTCTCTCCCGTCCCGTTATACAGATGATCTATTTCGGCTCCCTTTCCAAGGAGATAACCCTTCTTGACGGCAGTACGGTAATGCCTATCGACGTTGGCGCCGCATCACTTTCCATACTGTCCTTCGGAATAATATTTTTGTCGCTTATGTCGACCACCAACGCACTTCTTCATTCATACGGCAAAAACTTCCGCCCCGTTCTTTCCATCGGCGTGGGAATAGTATTGCTTATCGTGTCCGAGACTCATCTTATCGGCATCCCCTCCGTGGGAATATACGGCGCACCTATAGCATCTCTTATTTGCTATCTTACCGCAACTCTGCTCAATATGCACGCGGTACGCAAAGCATCGGGAATGAAGCTTAACCCCATAAAGCTCTTCGGCAAGCCGACAATATGTGCCGCACTTTGCGCGGCGGCGGCCTTCGGCGGATATTCTCTTTCCAAGCTTTTCGTTGAGGAGACCACCCGTCTCGGCAACGTGGTTATGTTCCTTTTCGGTGTTATTCCGGGAGTACTGGTGTATGTGGTTACTATGCTTGCCTGCGGCGGCATCACCGCTTCGGAGGTAAGACTTTTGCCCTTCGGACACCGCCTTGCGGCAATATTTATAAAACTGGGCTTTCTTAAGGAGAACGCACAATGAACCAACAAGCAAAGCAGTACGTAGGTAAAGAAAAATACACCTACGAGGACCTGTG
>JAGAKP010000044.1 GCA_017625615.1 Clostridia bacterium | reverse complement strand
TGTGAGTGCCGTCAGTTTCCTAAAATAGTGGAACCCTTGTATGGAATGGTGGCAATTTCTTTTAGAAATGCCATCACAGCACCGTCAAAAGCAGGGATAAGTGTAACCTTAGAAGCTGTCAAGGAAATCGAGTACCGTTTCTTCGGTTTCGGAATTGTTTTCTTTTTCGGCGGGTATTTGTGCAGGCGGTGTCTGCACAAATTGTAATAAACCACCAAGAGGATTACTTTTTGCCGTTTCCTCTCGGATAGTAGATATAACCCGTTCAAGGAAAGCATCTTCGGCTGCCGTCCTTTCCGACAACTCCATAAAACCGCATATAGCAGAAATGACCGCCTTGCTGTACGATTCCTCTGCGCTTTGCAGATAGTCATACGCCCTGCGGTCATTTTCCTTATCTAAATTAAAGCGGATTTTTACATTTTTAACACTCATACCGCACCGCCGTTTCTGTTAAGAGTAACAAGTGCCATATACTCATATCCCTTTGCGGTAGCACAAATATCCTCGTTGATAATAACTCGGTTTGCATCATATTCAGCGAAGTTGCGAATAAGGCAACCACCGCCGCCGACCACATAGAGCTTCATCAGTTTAGGATCATAGTCGTGTTCACGCAAACGGCGGAAGATTCCGGCGGTGTATTCCTTTGCGGTCTTGATAACCGTGTCAAGATACTGCCCGTCAATATCCGCCGTGCCTTTCTTCAAGATCTCGGTGATAATGGTATCATCCAAGGCGGCGTGGTGTAATTTCATCATCTGCTCACGGATAAGCAGGGCGCACTGATGGGTGCCGTACTTCTCGGTAAACATACGCTGTGCATCAGGTTTTTTGTTTACAATCCGAAGAAGGTTCATCGTGCCGTTACCAATATCGCAGAGCATATTTACGCCCTTAAAATCACCGAGCTTTTCGGCAACGGCGGCAAACCCCTGCGGATAGATTTCCGCACCGACAATCTTAATGCGGTATTCCGTGTTGCGGAAGGTAAAGCTGACCTCGCTGTGCTGAAGCAGATATTTCTTGAACTCTGCCTTTTGCTCACTTACCCAAGTTAGGGGCAGTCCTGCGGCGATGAATACGGCGGCATCGGTAATGCGCTCCCGTCTGAGTTCTCTTGCGATGGCGGCAAGGGTGAGGACATAATAATCCTCATCGTTAAACTTGTCCGCCGTAAATTCCTTATGACCGACTCCGATGGAATAATACTTGCCGTTCCATACGAGCAGGTCGCTGACAAAGGTGGGTTCGGTATCGCTTTTCATAAGTCCGGTAGGAAAGCAACCGTTGGCTACCTTCATATTTCCGTATCCGTGGTCGATACCGATAACATACATTTCATTAAATTTCTTCATTTTACATTTCTCCTTTTCTTACTTTAATTTGTTGATTTTCTTGATTTGTTCGTACAGTTCTCTGTCGCTGGGCAGTACCGCATCTTTGAAGTAGTTGCAGTAAATTCCGTAGATAGAGATAAGTTGCACACAGCGGTGTGCTTCACCATCGTCAAGCAAGATGCAGTTGCCGGTGCTGTCATAATTTGCACAAAGCTCTTTTACAAGACGATTTACACGTGCAGCCTGCTTGGGTGTGATCTTCATCATAGATTTTTCCTCCTTTTCAATATGATTTTGATAACAAAAGGAACCCTCACAATCCAACATTTGTGGGGGCAGTTATCAAATAACGGATATATTGAAAAATCAGAAAAAGTGTGCTATAATGATACAAAGTTTTTCTGTAGGAGAACGATATGAAAAGCAAAAAATATATCATACCGGAAATATCGGCGCAAAGCATAATCGCATCAGCAAAGCCAAAAGATGACGGTTATAGCTTTTATTTCGATACTACCGATGTATCAAAAGAATACTTGGTTGAGGATACACTTCAAGACGATTGCCCGATTTTTTATCAGGCAATGCTCGTTCTTGGCGAAGATCCCGATAAATCAGGATGGGTGTCGGATAAATTGCGGGATGTGTTTGTATACATTGATTTTTCAGGCATCTTTGACCGCAAAGCCGCAGGCAGAGTTTTGGACTATCAGAGGATTGCCGAGTATATGTTCCAACAGGAAGGGATTACGCTTAATTTCGGCAAAGAGGATAAAAGGTATATTGCCTTTGAACGCTCTGCTTCGATGAGCCGAGAAAACCGCCTGTCGTTTATAAGGGCAGACGTGTATGAGCCTTTGCGAGAGCGTATGATGCTGGGTATGAATATCAGGAAGTGTCAGCTCAGCAAGTTATACGCTTATAACGCTCTGCTTTTTACAAGCGGAGAACGATATTTAAGTAGTCACTCTATTCTCAACGATAAGAGAATTATCGTAATTAAAAATCCTAAATCTATCGTTGAAAATATTAAAACCGTCACCGTTATTGGTGACGGCAGTAATAATGCTGTTCGTAAATACACACGAGCCGAAGAAATCAAAGATATTACTATAACGGAGTTTGACGGAGAAGGGCTGGTTTCTCCAAGATTGGCAGACTCTCTTGATAAAGGACATAACTCTTTTCAAATTCGTTTGCCCTATATTAAGGGCGTTGTGCATAAGGTAGATTTTGCCGCTTTGCTTTCTGAATTGGAAGTACCCTTTATCGTAGATATATGGGATAAGAAGCATAACCCCGCCGAGGTCGATATTATTCTGACCGAGAGTATGTTTAAAGGTCTTAAATGGATGACTGATAACGGTCTTTCGTGGGCGGAATATCTTGAACGGTGCAGCCAATATAATCACGCTCTTTATGTGTCTGGCAAAGATAAGGTTGAGCCACAGGACACGACGGAGCTGAACTATCAGTTTTTGAATACACTGTCTATGACCGATGATGAGTTTAGACCAAAAGATCTTCCGCTTGGTTGGAGAAGCTCGCCATCATACGATTCACGGCATTGGATAACCAAAACTACCGAAACGAAATATTACCGTCTTGTAGCCGATAATGAAGCTCGCCGCAGATATTTTACCGATGAACTCCACGAGGAAGATATAAGGGATAATAGACGAAAGCAACGTGCTGAGCTTATTGCAAAAAATACGCTATTTATAGACGAGCCGATATATGCGAGAGAACTTAAAGACCGAGCCGAAAATCTGCTCGGTAAATATGCTATGGGCAAACTTTTAGTTGCTGGAGATAACCGCTATTTGTCCGATGATCTTATGCGGTTGATTGCCTATATGGTAAAGGAGTCAGTAGGAGAAGGTACTGCCTACCGCCGCCTTGAACAAGAATTTATTAAAAGTCATTTTATGTATGCTCCGCAACCAAGCTATGAAAAGAGTGATTTTTACACCATTCTTCGTAGTCCTCATATTGCACGTAACGAGGAAGTCCTTGTAAAACCGATGGCGGCAGGCGAACTGCGGGATAAATATTTTTCTCACCTGAGTTATGTGATAATGGTGGACTCACGCTCCTTAATACCCGAAAGATTGGGCGGTGCTGATTTTGACGGAGATATGGTAAAAACCATTGCCGATCCACTTGTCAACAAATGCGTTATGCGAAGCAGTACGGAATTACCGTTGTTAAAAATACCGACAGAGGAACCGCTTACAGCGGATGCCAACGATTGGTATGAACGCTTTATAACCGTTAAAAACACTTTTTCCTCCCGTGTCGGTCAGATTAGCAATGCGGCTCTCAGCAGAGGTATTATTGCTTATGATGAAAACACCGCCGATGAGGATAAAGATCGTTATTATCACGAGGTAGAAACACTTGCTATATTAACGGGATTGGAAATAGACTCTGCCAAAAGCGGCGTGAAGCCTGATTTGTCCGAGTATATCGAAAAGAAAACTGCCCGCCGCAGTATCTTTCTCCGTTACAAAGCGATTGCTGATAGTGACGAGGAACACAAGTGGTATGAGCCGTCTAAAAATGCCCGTTTAAAGAAATACTTTGATAGCATTGATTGGAACGGTGTCAGCTCCAACCTTGAAAAACTCCCATATTTAGCATATATGCTGGAGCGTGAAACTGAAACAGTTGTAGTTAGCTCCGTATCGGATGAACAATTATTTTCTTTCGCTCAAGTGTCCGATTGGAAAGAAAACCTTGCCCCCGCTATGCTTACCCGTGTTGGAAGTTTAATTGCCGATTATGAAACAGCCTTAAACCGTGTGCGCCATATCAAGCATATTTCTACCGATATGAAGCGCAAAGGTGATATTTACCGTATCCTTTTTGCTCGTGGTCAGGAAAAGGATTATACGGTGGATGAGCTATATTCCGTATTTGACGGTATGACACCACAACAAATCAGAAAAGCACGGCTTATGTTGGATGAAGCAAAATGGCATCTTGTGCCGCCGGAAGAACGAATGAACGTGATCGGCTCACTTACACCGAGTATGCGGATATATTCATATATGGATTTGTTCTGCGATTTCCGCAACGGTGGGTATCGTATTGTTGGTGATATTATTTGTGACCTTGATGATATGCACCGCAAAATGGGGATGCAGAAAAACTTCGCAAAGCAAAAGGGTGACAGTAAGAATTTGCAGACATTATTGTCGGGCATAACCACTTCAACCGACTATAAGGAGCAGATCATACGTAACTGTATGAATATCATCCGCCCCATTAACGGTAAAAATCGTCTTGATTATACAGAGGTTGTAAAATGTGCGGTTGCTCTTTGCAAACGCCAATTCATATTAGAGGTTTTGCCGTCTGTAGTATTAGAGGAAACGATAGACCGCAGTCATTTGTATAATCAGAACAAGCCGAAAAAGAAATGGAGGTTGTGGCAATGACAAACGAGTGGTTAGAATTTAAGGCATATACCGAAAAACAAAAATATTCTGCCGCAAGCAAGCACGACCTTTCCTATCTCGGTCGGTTTTCCTTTAAGACCATAACCGACTTTGAAGGCTTGGGCAGAATACTGACGGTAATTGCAAGGGGTTATCTTTTTCACAACAGAAATGGCAGCCTGATTGCCGGCGATCCATACATCCGTACCCAATATGCAAGAAATGCCCTTTGTGCTTGGTGCAGCATCCCCGATAAAAACGAGGATATACCTTTCGTAAACTTCGGAGAGCTTTCCAACGATTTTCCCGAACTTGTAAATAGCAAAGGCGAAGGTTGGTATTACAGACACATACAGAACATTATTAAGTTTGTAAAGAAAAATCCTGATGCTGTAAGTGAAAAAGCAAAAACAACCGTAGTAGGAATCAACAAAGGATTTAAGGCAGAGTGGAAAAGGAAAGTTCGTCAGTTGCAGGTGCCGATATTTGCACTTAACACCAAAGCGGCGTGGGCATTGCGTTTTGACGATATAATTGCCGATGCTTTGGAACTTGGTGCGCTCAGAACGGAAGAATATATCTTAACGCCCGAAAAATATGATAATTTGAAAAGCCTTGATTTGAACGGTGTTCCGCTTGAAGTGGTATGTGATGTGGTCGCATATTGCGAAGTAAATAAAAATGATGATAGCAATTGGATGGTGCTTCCCATTGCAAACTTCGATTGTTATTACGGTAATACAAACTTTAGTAAAAAGTGGCTCAGCAAGATACCTGATACCATACTTACAAGAGAAGTGAGCAATGGTGTCAGCCGAGTAAAAGTTAATATCTAGAAAACAAAAAAGCCCCGTTGAGAATGCAGAAAATACTGCGCTCCCAACGGGGCAATTATTATGCGAGGAATCGGTACATTCGACTTGTATATCGTATTTACCTAAAATTATGGTGACAATTTATAATCATACTTTTCGGGTAAAATATTATTAAAACTATCCGGAGGTAAATACGATGAAAGGAAGAATTTTAACAGACAAACAAATAGCGGCGTTTGCCGTGCATCTAAAAAACGAGGAAAAGAGCGAAAATACCGTAGAAAAATATATTCGTGATGTAAGGGCGTTTGCCGCTTATGTGGGCGATGCGGAGATAACCAAGGAAACAGTTATCACCTATAAAAACAATCTGCTTTCCGAAAGCTATGCCGCGCGGAGCATCAATTCAATGTTAGCATCAATCAATAGTCTGCTTTCATTTCTTGGATGGGCAGATTTGAAGGTGAAGTCTATCAAGCTCCAACGGCAGATTTATTGTCCTGAAGAAAAGGAATTGACCAAAGCGGAGTATATGCGACTTGTTAACACCGCCAAACAAAAAGGCAATGAACGTTTGAATTTGCTAATTCAAACGATATGCGGAACGGGTATTCGTGTCAGCGAATTGCAATATATCACGGTAGAAGCGGTAAAGTGCGGCGAAGCGGTAGTTTCACTCAAAGGTAAAACCCGCTCGGTATTTATCGTTCGTGAATTACAAAAGAAACTACTCCGCTATGCATCAGAGCAAAAAATTACAACGGGTGCTATTTTCATAACCCGAAGCGGCAAGCCGATGAGCCGTACTAATATTTGGCGGGAAATGAAAAGCCTTTGCGAGCAGGCAGGGGTCAATCCACAAAAGGTGTTTCCTCATAATCTGCGCCACTTGTTTGCTCGAACATTTTACGGAATCGAAAAGGACATTGCCAAACTCGCAGACATACTCGGTCATAGCAGTATCAACACCACACGAATTTATATTATCACTACCGGCAATGAACATCGTCAGCGTATGGAAAATATGCGGTTGATAATATAAAAATAGCCACCGAAAACGGTAGCTATGACATAATCCACATTATGTTGTAAATCTACATAAGCAAAGAGTTCGTTTCGGCGAAATAAAAAGTATTTTCTTAAAAATGAGCATAACAAAGCAAGCCTTTTCTCAAAGTTGTTTGAAAAGGCTTATTTGTGCTGTGAAAAAATGACAAATTTCGAACAAATCATACTTTT
>JAGAKP010000043.1 GCA_017625615.1 Clostridia bacterium | reverse complement strand
AGTGATAAACGCTGAAGGCATCTAAGCGTGAAACATGCCTCAAGATTAGATATCCCTTGACATTAGTCAGTAAGGTCACTTGTAGACTACGAGTTTGATAGGTCAGAGGTGTAAGCGTAGTAATACGTTTAGCTGACTGATACTAATAGACCGATGGCTTGGACTGCTTTTGCTAATCATTCTTCTATTCATTTTTCTTTGTTCTTTCTAACAAAGTAATAGTCAGTGTCTTTGACAGCGAGGGTCCACCCGTTCCCATCCCGAACACGGAAGTTAAGCTCGTTTGTGCCCACAATACTTGGCTGGAAGCGGCCCGGGAAGATAGGTCGATGCTGACACAAGAAAACCGAGGTGTTTACCTCGGTTTTTTTCGCTCGGTAAAACACCGTAGACCGAAACGCAAAAGGTTAATACCGTAATAAGAAATGCGGGAGATTGTACTTTATCTCTCGCATTTTTGTTTGTTTATAAGGTAGAAACCCGTAAAAAAACGGGTTTCTTTTTATTTTGCGTTTCTAAACGCTTTCGGTCGGTGGGCAGTAGTAATCTACAGCTCCACACGTCCGAAAGACGTTTTCTACAGCGTTTTACCATCGCTCACTTCAGACTTTCAGTTCTATAGACGTTATTTTCGTGCGAACAGTTTGCGTTTCTGACGGGGACGTCAGCCCCTACAATTATCAAATACCCACGGCTATACACAAACCGTAGGGGACGGCGTCCTCGACGTCCCGCAAATATAAATATAATTCCTATACACGTGCTGCGGCTGTTCGATAACTGCAGGGGACGACATTCGATTTGGGGTAAATCCTCATCGCTCGTTAAAAAACCTTGATATGTTCAACCTTTTTTGTTGACAACGCAATGATTTTATGTTAAAATGAATTACAGTAACACATCGACAAATTCACCGGGAGGAGCTAATATGAAGACCTTTAAGCAGATTTTGAAAAACGTATTATTTTCGTTATCGTCCCTTTTGCTTTGCGCTCTCGCACTTGTCGTGCTCCTCGGATTTCTTGCCTACGATGGCGGCGGCAGCTTTTCCGAAACCTTCGGCAGTAACGTTGCGTCTTATCTTGTGCTTGCAGTTGCCTTGGCTTTATATTGTGCGTTGTCCTTTTTCGGCATAGAAAAATGGAGGATCCACGGGTGTGCTTATTCCGTAAGCCTGTTTATAGGTTTTGTTTTGTGCATTCCCATCGCAAGGATCACCTTTGAAAATCTGTTTTCCGGCAGCGTGCGCTTCGGCGCCGTCGTTTCGGTAATCGGAATTGGTGTGCTCGCTGTTTCTACTGCCCTATCGGTTTTTCTCTTTTTAAAACGCCATTACCGTATTATCGAGCAGGAAAACGCCTGATCTTTTATATCTGAAACCTTGTACCCGCTTTCCCGCGCGTATTTTTTGTGCGGACAGGACGTCTGCCAATGCTGTTCGTTTGGCGCCAAAGGAGTTAAACAAAAAATCCGCAAAAAATGCGGATTTTTGTGTTATTCAATGGAAAAGCTGTATTCGCCTTCGCCGCTTTGAGAAGCAACCACTATCAGGTAGGTATTATTTTTCTCAAGATCAGGGAAGGCTACTCTTTGGTCACCGCCTACGGTGATGCCCTCGTAAACGATATTTCCCTTTTCATCCATCAGCATAACGGTTGCGCGGGTGTCCCCTGCTTGGAAATTCAGTTCGATCTCGGTTCTGCCGCTGAATGAATATCTGTTGTGCTGGCAGCAAAACTCAAAGGAATCGTTTACGGTCTTTATTTTTCCGATATCGACAGTGTCCTTCTGACGCATTACGTTTAAGGTGTATTGGCAATACCCCTTTTGCTGTTCAACGCGTACTGCGTAGGTCGTTCCGCCGGTCAGCCTTACCGTTGCCGTTTCCTCGTCCTCGTAAAGGAGCTCTGTGGCGTCAGGCACGCTTACGCTTATATCACAGCGGTAGTCAACGTCGGTGAGAAAAAAGCTGTAAACGCCGTCCCACGGGGCGGTGTAGTAGTATAGATTGCATTGGTCGGTGTGCTCGATACTGTCCTTAATGGCGGTGTAATGCTTTATATCGAAGCTTTTGGGCTCGATAATTTCGATCTCAAACCGTCCGCTGCCCTTGGTAGCGGTTACTGCCACGGTGTAGCGTTGACCTTTTTCCATATCCTCCACCACAGCCACGCCGTAGTTGCGCACGTCGGATTCGGCGTATATTTCCACGCCCTTTTTGTCGCGAATGGTAACGTCAAGCTTCAGCCCGTCCGCCATATCGATTATGCTGAGCAAATAATCGCCCTTTGCCTTTGCGGTAAAGGTGTATTCCCACGTCTCTCCCACGGAAAGGGTTGCTTTTTCGGTGATAACGTTGGGTGCGGCGGTTACTTCGGTTTCATATTCTGTCAGCGTGGAAACGGAAAGGGTATCACCCGAACGGGTGGTGGAATACATAGGAAAAAACACGTAGGAAAAGCTTGAAGCTGCGCTCTTAACCAAAAATGCGGATGCGGTAAGCCCTGCCGACAACGCGGTAATAACGAGAAATGCAATAAAGGCTTTGCGCTTTTTTCTGTGGTCGTCCATTTCGTCGGCAAGGATCTCTTCCTTGGTGCTCAGATCGGTTCTGCTTCTCAAAAACAGGATAAAACAGATAACCGAAACCACCAGTGCGGCGGCGGTAAGAAAGAGTCCGCCGTAGGAAAAGGTGTTTATGATCTTTTCAACAGAGTTCATAGGTAAGCCTCCATTTTAAAAAACATCGGTAACAGAGGGGATTGTCTTAAAAAATGATAACATAGAGAAAAATATTTGTCAATAATAATCTCTTTTCCGTCCCTACGTACGCGCCGCCGGCTGTACAGTCCGTATTGCGGGAGGAAACCGCTCCCTTGTTCGTTTCATATTGCAAACCTACGCAAATTATGGTATGCTGTTTGCAGGCGGGAGCATATTATATTTAAAGGCGGTGAGGGAATGGGAAAGCGCAGAATAAAATTACTTTTCGCTTTGGCGGGGGCAATATATCTGCTTGTGGTGGTGTACTGGGTTCTTTTTGACGGCGGATTCGGCAGGACGGGCTTATCCAACCTTGCCGACGTCAGCCTTGACGCCTACAAAGCCCACTTTTCGGAGACGGGTAATCTCGTCCCATTTAAGACAATAAAGCTGTTTTTCGACGGTTTTTTCCTTCGGCATACGGTGTCCATCAAGGCCTTCGCCGTGAATATTTTCGGAAATATTTTCGTGTTCACCCCCTTTGGCGTGGTGCTTCCCGTGGTTTTTGAAAAGCAACGGCGCTTTTGGGTGTTTTTGCTGACTATGGCGTCCTTCGTCTTTTGCATAGAGGCGTTGCAGCTTTTACTTCTTACGGGATCCCCCGACGTTGACGACGTGATCTTGAACGTGCTCGGCGGAATGATCGGGTACGCGGGCGTGAAGTTAGTAATGAGAAATGAGAAATGAGGAATGAGGAATTTCGGTAAAAATCCGCGAGAAATCGCGGATTTTGTTTTTTTATTACGGCGGGGGCAAGCCACCCGCCCTACACACACGCCACGGCTGTTTGCAAACCGTAGGGGCGCATCACGATGCGCCCGCGAACTGTTCGCACTGCACAATCGTCAACAGTCACCCCCTGCGGGGGTGAGTGATATGCGCTCGGTGAGCGCGTGATATGCACCTATCGGTGCGTGATATGGGGCCGCGCACGGCTCCGTGATATGCCGCAACTCCGTTGCGCCGTATCGGTAAAAATCCGCGAGAAATCGCGGATTTTGGTTTTATTTGAAACGGCGGGGGCAAGCCACCCGCCCTACGAACACGCCGCGGCGGTGCACAAACTATAATAAACGCAAAAAACTTCCGCAGAAAAGCATCTGCGGAAGTTTTACTTTTTGTCGGGGTCCCCATGAAGCCGTAAGGCTTCGCGGGGTGATTATACGGGTGAATATCGGTGCGATTAAATATTATTGTGGAAATAATAAAGCGTGTTCGTTTGCGTGTCAAAAATGTATAGGTTATACTTTAAAAACGAAGCAGACCCGTCGCTGTTGGTGCTTTTTTCCGAATCGACGTAGAAATAGTCAGCGGAATCAATAACCGATCGGTCAAAATGATAATTCACCACGATTTCGCGTGTCGGATCGGCTTCGCGGTAAACCTTTATCCATCCTTCGAAATCGGTAATGATTTCGTTTATCGTTTCCGTATCTTCGGCTTGGACTCGGGTGAAATACTCGTTTCCATCAACGTTCACGTCACAGAAATAATACTTTGCATAGTCGGTATAGTCTTGGAACTCACCTTGGGTATAAAATTCGTAGCTATTATACCGCCCAAGGGAGCTCAAAACCTTGTCTTCGGGAGCTTCGCAAGAGCAAAGAACACATACTATAACAAATACGAGAGAGAAAATAACAGCTTTTTTCATTATTATTTTCCTTTCGAATTATTCCAGCGGTTCGGTGGAATTTGCATCGGAATAGTTTTTATACCCATCGTAGTATCCCGTCTGGAAGCCGTCGATATAGCCCGAGCGGTACTCGGTGCCGTCATAGACGAACTCCGGCAAGGTGATATCGTATTCGTCTGCGGCGTCCTGCTTGCCCGCCATCATACCCTCGGCGTAGCCCACGTCGTAGCCCTCGGAATAGGAGTTGCCGTAGATATTGTAGCCCACGTCGTAGCCCGTGCGGTATCCCTCGGCGTAGCCCAAGCTGTAGCTGTCCTCCAATGAGGTGTAGTATTCGTAATAATCCGCACCGTCCGCGCCGTTTTGCTTGCCGCGCTCCATACCGTCCTCGTATCCGGTGCTGTAGCCCTTGTCGTAATCGTCGTCGGTATAATACTGGTTTTTCTCAAAGGTGCCCACGCACGTTTCGTAAACGTAGGGAAGCAAAGCGTCCTTTGCCAGAGCAAGCGTCTTTTCGTAGCTTTCGTAAACGGGAATATTTACGGAAGCCAATTCGCTGGAATCACTCCAATCGTGGAATCTTCCCGAATAAGAGACCATTACGTAGCCGAGGGGCTTTTTTTCGTAATCCTCGGGGGTGGCGTTTTTCATATCCTCCTTAAGCGCCTTATAGACCTGCTCCATCTTTTCGCGGGAGGGAAAATCGGTGTTGGCGCGGAAGGAGAATTTATCCACGTCGGTATCGATGCTGTCAAGGAGATATTCGGCGTACGCCTTTTTTGCGCCTGCGGAATATGCGAAATCCTCTACAGCCTCGGCTATATCGGAATCACTGTCGCAATAGAAATTATATTCTCTGGTGTATGAGCCGAAAACCGTGTTTATGCGAACGTATAAGGATACGTAGGCACTGTTTTCGTCGGGAATATAGCTGTGATCTGCCCAGACGGAACCGCCCGCACTTGCGGCATCTGCGCCGAAACAGTCGGATGCGCCTGCGCGTGCAATGATATTGAGCGCCTTTATAGCGTCCTCGCCCGAAACGCCCTCAAGGTCGGTGGACATAGCGTAATAGGTGCCGCCGCTGCGCTGCTCGTTGTAGGTCAGACGGTAAACGTCAAAGGAGCGGATATTTTCGTCCTTGGTGGTGCGTTTATCGAACAGATAACAGCCGACGAAGGTGAACAGCAGGCAGGTGAGGAACACGCCCGTGCAAAGGAGCAGCTTGAGCCAGCCGCGGAATGCGTTGCGGAACTCGAACTTTTCAAGTCCGCTGATAATGCAGTGGGTGAGTATTCCGAAGGTTATTGCGCCGAAGAGCATCCAGAACGCGGTGTTGGTCATAGCGTCGAAGAGCAAGCCGCCGATCCACGCGGCAAAAACCGTAAGAGGATACTTTATAAACAGAATGGCGCGGGGGAAGGAAAGAGGCTTTCCCGCAGTTTCGCTCTTGCGGCGGAGATAAAGTCCGCGGGCAAGGAAC
Source organism: Clostridia bacterium (assembly GCA_017625615.1). Lineage (GTDB taxonomy): Bacteria > Bacillota > Clostridia > Oscillospirales > CAG-382 > SFLA01. The sequence continues at coordinate 6,744 of JAGAKP010000043.1, read as the reverse complement.
AGCACCGCTGCGGATACCGCCGTCCAGCCAAGCACCGCCCACAGGAAGATATCGTTTTTCCCATCGGCGTGGGACATTGATAAATTAAAGATATAGCAAAGGGGAGACGAGCCGATAAGTATTTCCTGAAAGAGGGGCTGATAACGGAAGGTGGCGGAAAAGCTTTCCACAAAGTAATAAAACATTCCGAACAGCATTGCGGGCGCACCGCAAAGGTAAATGCCGGTAAGCAGTGAAATAAATCGGTTTCCGCACAGCACCACCGCCAGCAGGCAAAGTGCGTTTACGGAAAAATAGGTGCCCAGGCAGGCAAAATATCCCTTGAACAAAAGAATAACGTTTTCCCAAGCGATGCCGGGGATAAGCATTATTATGCCCGCCTCAAGGAGAAAGCCTGCGGTGAGGGGAAGAATATAGCACAGCCAGCCCACCAGATAGTTTCTGCCGAAGAGCTCCTTTCTCGTTACGGGCTGTGAATGGTAAAAGTCCAATTCCCTGCGGGAATTGAGGTAGTTAAAGGCGTTTGGCGTAAGGATCGCCACGAGTATTGAGAAAACGCAGGCGAAATCCATTTGCACAAGCAAGGCGTTGCTTACTCGGGCGATTGTCCAGTAGTTTTCTCTCGTTTCCAGCGAGAACACCAAAGCCCCCGCCACGGGAAAGACGAAAAAAAGCACTACCGACCAAAGGGCTGTAAGCCAGTTGAACTGGTTAAGACGGCGCGAAAGGCGTACCCAAAAGGTTTTAGAAAATAAGCTTTTTAATGTCATAACCCTTTACCTCCGTTTCACTAATAAATATTTCCTCCAGCGACAGCGGCAGCAATTCCGCAAAGAGCGGCATTCTCTCCTGCACGGAGCGCATAATATCGTCGGCGTTGCCGCGCACCGTCATAGTGATCAGCGAGCCGCGCTGTTCAAGCTTGATAACGTCAAGATCTCCGAAATCCTCCTTCAGATATTGGCGGTTGAAGGCGGCGTGCAGCTTGTGTATGCCCAGCTTCATATCGTCAAGATCCTTGGAAAAGAGTATTCCGCCCTTGTGAAGAAGTCCCACGTGGTCGCAGATGTCTTCAAGCTCTCTCAGGTTGTGGGAGGCGATGATGGGCGTCATATTCCGCTCCTGCATATCGTTAATGAATATGCTTTTTATGGTCTGGCGCGCTACGGGGTCAAGTCCGTCAAAGGCTTCGTCGCAGAATATGTAGTCCGCTCCCGAGCAAATGGCGAGAATAAGGGCGGTCTGTCTGCGCATACCCTTGGAAAAGGTGCCTATGCGCTTGTTTCCCTTCAGACCGAATCCGCTCACAAGCTTGCCGTAGCGGTCGTGGTCGAATTTGGGGTATATAGATGCGTAGTAAGCCGCCATTCCGTCGGGCGTTGCGCCGCGGAGGAAATAAAGGTCGTCGGGCACAAGAAAGCATCTCTGCTTTAAGGGCACGTTTTCCCACACGTCCTCGCCGTCGATGCGTACGGTGCCCTCGTCGGGCTTTAAAACTCCCGCAAGCATACGCAAAAAGGTGGATTTACCTGCGCCGTTGGAGCCGATAAGCCCGAACACGCTTCCGTCCTTCATTACGGTGTCTATATGGTCTACCGCTACGGTATCGTCAAATATCTTGGTTATTTTTTCTGTAACGATCATTGCTTAGTTTCCCCCTCGTTAAGAATATTCAAAAATTTTTCCCTTATTCTCTCCTTGCTCCAGCCTGCAAGGGAGGATTTAAGTATTACCTCACGGATCATACCGTCTATCATTTTTTTATGAACTCTGTCAATGGCGGACAGATCCGGAGCAACGAAAGAGCCTCTCCCCTTTACGGAAACAATAATTCCCTTTTCCTCCAGCGATGCGTATGCGCGCTGTACGGTGTTGGGGTTTATGGAAATATCCGTGGCAAGCTGTCTTACCGAGGGAAGCCAATCCTTGGGGCGAAGTATCCCCGTGGCAATAAGGGAGCATATCTGTTCCTCTATCTGCCGGTGAACGGGCATCGACGCCGTGTAATCAATATGGAGCAATATAAAACATCTCCTTTCTTGTTGTTTTTTTAATTATATCCGTCTTTATAGCCTTCTTTTAAACCCTTCGTGTAGCCGACGTGAAAACCACCGATTCCGCGTACGTAAAGCTTGGATTCATCGTATTCTTTTCCGTTTTTGCGGTCACGTTCACCGAAATACCTGCCGATTTCAAAGCCCAGATTATATCCTTGCTCGGTGTTACTGCCGTCGAAGGATTTTTGACTGAAATAGCCCATAATCTCTTTCTTGGTATCTACGGGAGTAAAGCTTCTGCCGAATAAGTTAAGCACGTTTTCGTAGGAAGGGTATATGGGGATATCCATGTAATAACCTGCATGGCTGTCGGGATCGGAATTACCGCAGGGGTAATCGTGGAAACAGCGGGAGTAGTCGAAGGTTACCGTGCCTACGGGCGATTTTTTGTAGTCCGAAGGCAGGGAGTCTTCAATATCCGTTTTCAGCGCTTGGTACAGCGCCTCCGCGTCCTTTCCTTGAAAAATGCGGTTTACCACGTCACGCTGATATGCTTTGTCCAGCGCAAAATATTCTTGACTGTGGTCCAGTGCGGAAAACAGCTCCAACTGCTTTGCTTTTACGGATTCTCCGCCGTAAACAAAGCTTCTTAAGGCGTTTTCTATATCCCCGTTTGCGTTGCATTGGAGAAAATAGCGGCGCTCAAAGGAATCGGATCTTGTGTGAACAACCACGTTAACACTCAAAAATGCTCCCGTATAGCTCGGTTCGCTTTCGTCCACACCGCCGACGTGGATCTTATCGCCTATAGAATTTTTGGCACATATCCGAATCATTTTATTCAGCGCCTTAACGGATGCGCCGTCGGTTACGCGAAAGGGCTGTACGGTGTCGGGATATTCGTAGTAATCGCCGTTTAACGTGTATTCTCCGTATACAAGGCGTTTAACGTCAATAGCCGTTATGCTTTCGTCCTTTGCGGTTCGTACGTCAAAAAGCAGTGCACCGGCGTATATTACCAGCATGCAACCCACATAGGCGGCGGCGCATATAAGTATTTTTTTCCAAGCGCGGAATGCGCCGGCAAAGCTCTTTTTTATAATAATTTCCGAAAGGAAAAATGCAAAAACGCCGGATACCACAATTCCGAAGGCGTACCAAAAACGGCTTGTCGCCATTTCATTAAAAAGAAAACCGCCCAACCACGCAAACAGCACCACCGCAGGATACCGTAAAAAGGGTATTATCCTTGGGAACACGAAGGCTTTTTCCGCATCCTCGCTTTTGCGGCGGGTGTACAGCCACAGGGCGGTGATAACCAAAGCGGCGGAGATCAACAGCCATATTCCCCGTATCCATAGGTTATCAAGCATTTTGTCAGGAACGCGGAATCCTATTATATCGTAGGAATAGGAGACGGTATCGTATATAAACACAAATGGCGTTACTGCGGCGGAAGCCTCCGCAGAAACAAGTGCGGGTGCGCGCACTCGGGTTTCCGACATAGACATAAACAAGTCCTGAATCATATACACGGTAAACATCGGAGCAACGCACAAAAATGCTCCCGTTACCAATGAGGTGATCCGTGTGCCACACAGCATTACCGCCAAGGTGAAAATTGCGTTTACCGCAAAATATACGCCCATACATCCCCCGTATCCCCACGCAAGAGATAAAAGAGGCTCTGTTAAAAAGCCGTTGAAGGCGAAAATCACTATTGCCTCAAGCAAAAACGCCGTTGTAAGCGGAGCGGCAAAGGACAGCCAGCCTGCAAAATAGTTGGTAAAAAACAGCTCCTTGCGCGTAACGGGCTGTGAATGATAAAAATCGAGCTGCGTTCTGGAGTTAAGGTAGTTAAAGGCGTTTGTGGTTATCGGAGCAATGAAGATGGACAAAACGGACGCAAAATAAAGCTGCCCTTCCATAGCATTCAGAATAAAATATTCCGCGTCGTACAAAGGGATATCCGTAAACTTAAATACGGCAACCACGGGGAAGAGGAAAAACAGCGCAACCGACCACAAGGCGGTTACCCAGTTTAGTGTGGAAAACCGCTGTCTGAACCGACTCCAAAATGCGGTAACTCTTTGCTTGTTAACAGACATATAAAACATCTCCTTTCGCGTTTTTGGGAGTGTACTATCCGTACTAACACGGTTAGAGTACCACATAATACGCACTTTGTCAATAGGTTTTTTACATTTACTTTTCCCGCCGAAAAGGGGCTGTGTTGACAAAATGTGCGTATTAAGGTATAATATATAAATAATAAGGAAAAAATGAGGAAAAGGAAGTACGGTAATATATATGCTTAAACGAATTTTTGCGTGTTTTTTGGCGGTATCACTGCTGCTTACGGCGCTTTGTTCCCTTGCCTCCTGCGATACCGACGATACTGCTTCGGGCAGTGAAGACCAATCGTCGGGCGGGATAACCACCGTTCCCACCTATACATATAACGATTATCTTGAGGAGACCCCCGCCGTCTGGAGCCCCTTTGGCTGGAAGACCGACGAGGACGAGTATATCCTTAAGCTTACCCAGACGGGACTTTACGATTTTTCCCTTAACCAAGAGGGTGACGGATACGAGCTGACACCCGAAATGGCTTCCTCCGACCCCGTGGACGTTACGGCGGAGTACGCCGCGGCAGGAAAATGGGATATCCCCGCCGATGCAACCGAGGGATACGCATACAAGATAGCCCTAAACGAAAACGCCTGCTGGGAGGACGGCACCCCCATCAACGCCGATACCTACCTTTACTCCATGCAGCAGCTTTTGGATAGCGGCGCAAAGAACTACCGCGCATCCAACTTTACCACGGGCACGTTGGCTCTGGTGAATGGACTTGAATATTACAATAACGATAAAGCGGGCACTCCCGTTTACAAGGACAACCTTTCGGATAATGAGTATATCCACCCCTACGAGGAATGGGTAAAGGGTGAGGACGGCGTGTACACCGCCGAGGGAGTGGAGATCGTATTTACTCTGGATTCCCCCCTCGCCTCCATGAACGGATATTCAATTCAGGGCTGGTACGAGGAATCGGGAAAAGAGGATTTTTCCTCCTGCATAGAGTCCCTGCGCGCTCTTGCCGATAAGGACGGATATATCCCCGTTACCGATGAAACCATAGACCTCCTTTATTCCTTTACCGGCTCTGCTTCTTGGGGCAACCAGCCCAAGGAAGAGCTTGCCTCCTACGTTTATTACGGGGACGGGACCTATTCAGGCGCGGATTGGTCGTCGGTAGGCTTCCTCAAAACGGGGGATTACGAGATAACCCTCGTTTTCAAAACAAAAGTGGATATCTTTTTGGTAAAATACAACCTCACCACCAACTTTATAGTTAAAAAGGACGTGTACGAGGCAGACAAAGCCGCATACGCCACCGCGGCGGAAAATTATTCCTCCTTCGGTCCCTATAAATTGGTGACCTACCTTGAAAGCCGCGTTATCGTACTTGAAAGAAACGAAAAATGGTACGGCTATACCGACGGAAAGCACGTGGGCCAGTACGCGGCTACCACCGTCAACTGCACCGTTATCACCGACCACAACACCGCAACAAAGGAATTCCTTTCGGGTAAGCTGGATAAGCTTTCACTTACCGCCTCGGATATGGAAAAATACGGCAATTCCCAATATATACTCTTTACTCCTCAGGATTTCACCTCAAAGCTGTCCTTCAACGGCAGTATAGAGGCCTTGAAAAAGCGTGAGAGCGAGGGAGTAAACAAGTCCATTCTCGCATACAAGGATTTCCGCAAGGCAATAAGCCTTTGTATTGACAGGACCGCATTCTGTCTTGAATGTACCGCAAACCACACCGCAGGCTACGGGCTTCTTAACAATATGTACGTAGCCGACCCCGCAACGGGCGTGGCTTACCGCGATACCGCCGCCGCAAAGGACGCCCTTTGCTCACTCTACGGCGTAAAGAACGTGGCGGAGATAACGGGTTACGATCTTAAGACCGCCAAGGAATTGTTTGAAAATGCGTATACCCGCTGTCTTGAGGACGAAAATATTACCGAAACGGACCATATAGTCCTTGAAATATCCGTCCCCCGCGATGACGAGGGTATGCAAAAGACGGTGGCGTTTATAAACGATGCCGTTACCGACGCGGTCATGGGCACCTCACTTGAGGGCAGGGTAAGGGTAGTGCTTAAGGCGGACGCTAACTTTTACGAAAACTGCCGCCGCGGTCTTACGGATATAATAATATCCACTTGGGGCGGCAATGCAATGGATCCTTATTCCATTATGGAAAGCTATTGCTCCAACGATAAGCATTACGAATACGGCTTTGACGCTTCCTCCGAATTTCTCACAATAACCGTGGAAGAAGAGGATATAACCAAAACCTATACCCAGTGGTATAATTCTCTCTCCGCAGGGGAATACGCCTCCGCAGACAGAGATACCCGCGTGTATATCCTCGCGGCAATAGAAAAGGGTATTCTGGAGCAGTATTTTGCCACTCCCCTCTATTACCGAAACACGGCTTCTCTTCAGGGCAGAAAGGTCTTGGGCGCAACCGAAACCTACGTGCAGAATATCGGCTTCGGCGGCTTGCGTTATATGAAATTCAACTATAGCGACGAGGAGTGGAGTGTATACGTAGCGGAAAGCAATCATTCTTTTAACTATTAGGCGACTTTTGGCGACTGTCTAAATAACACAGAACAAAAACGCAAAGAGAATATACCGGAATAAGAACTGCGAGAGGTGT
>JAGAKP010000005.1 GCA_017625615.1 Clostridia bacterium | reverse complement strand
GTCACGGATATGGTTTTCGAACTTTCGGCCCGTCTTAAAGGATACCGAGTTCACTACAAAATGATTGTGAATGTTATCCGTGTTGAGATGGGTAGTAACAACCACCTCATAATTTGCTTCCCACATTCGTTTTGCCGTTTCTACACCGATACGATGTGCTTCGGCGGGAGTAACTTCTTCTGCCACAAAACTTTGATACCCGTGATAGGCTACATTGCCGCCAAGTTTTCCATACCGCCGCTTGGTTGCCATCATACATTGGTAGGCTCTCTGCTTCGGGCAGTTGATACCTGACACATACATTGTTTGGTCGGTCTTTTGGTCGTTCTCCACGTAACGAAGCGCCGCCCACAAGTCCTCGTCCAAGAACTTTTTATCTGTGGTTTTATCGGGGTTCTCTGCATAGTCGATAACTTCCTTTAATCGGGACTTGACGGGCCAGAAGCCTGTGCTTGCCATTGTGCCACCTCCTTGCGTATCTGCCGTGCGGTTTGCTTTGGCGTATCTATGATTTCAGCATAAATATCGTCAAAGAGTTTAAGTGCTGCCGCTTCGGTTTCGGGAGATAACTCACGGTTGAGCAGTTCGCTTATTTTCTCGTTGAAAACATAAAAGGCATCGGGAACAACTGCTTTCACAGTGTAGCCCAATGCCCGTTTACGGAGATATTCAGCGACGGGGATGCCGCAGCTCTCAGCGAGTTCGGTGATCTTCTTTTTCTCCTGTGGAGATACACGAAGATATAACCGGCACGGCTTTTCTTTTGGATTTCTATTCATATACATACCTTCTTTCTGTAATTTTGGGCGCAAAAAAGCCGATGAGATAATTCCCATCGGCTCATTGCTATTATTAAGTTGTCTGTCTACCGTTCAAGCTCCCGTTTCTTTTCTTTGGGCAGAACATCTCTAATAAATACTTTTACATTTTTATAGATTTCTTCAAATGGTGGTTTATTTACATCGCCTGCAAAACGGAACTTTTCATAAGAATGTTCCAAATCGTTAGCTCTGTGAAGAAAATCGTCGAAAGTGTCTAATTCCCGTTTGCTGCTTTTAAGGGTGCGGCGAATATCGGCAGTATTAAATTCAAAGACCTTTGAAATATAATAGAGATCCACCACATCCTTTATTCTGCGAAACACCTTGTCGGTAGAGATTGCCGAAAGCTTGTCGGCTATCATCTGAACAGGAGATGAACCGCAAAATCGGATACCCTCTATTTCATAGATTTTTGTTGCCGGAGCAGGTCTGTTCACATCAACATCCATTGTAAAAAGGACTTCCTCAGTGGTGGGTTCAATCAGCTCAAAACCGGCAGAGCGTTTTTCTCCGTGTGGTCTATACAGATGAACCACCAAATTCACTCCGCTTTTGTCGATTGCTTTTTGCAGAGATTCCACCATCTGCTCCGTTGTAGGCTCTACATCCGAGTTCCAGTTGGCGTCAATATCCACCGTATGACGGGTTTCTTCGGTATATCCCGCTTCAAGCAGGCAGGCTTTCAAAACCATTGAACCCTTGAAGCTGATGGGAATACCACTGTCATAGATGGCTTTCATTACATCATACATTAGTTTTTCCTGTGCTGATATATTCAAAATAATCACCTCAATTTCCGTAATATTCTATCGCATCATTTGCCAATCTTTCAAATCTGTCCTGATATTCAGGTGCGATAAAGATACCTTCAAAGCTATCGCCGTTTGAATAATAATATCTGCTGACCGCTTCGGTTATGCCCTGCATATCCAAAATAGATTCATTTGCAAAAGCATCATATACCGTTCTGTTGAAGTCGGTATATCTCAGTCCGTTTCGGTTCTTAATATGATGAGAGCTGATATAATTACCAAGAACGACCACACCGTTATACTGTGTAACGGTATCGTCGCCGTAAACCCACACAATATATTCATCGTTGCGACCGCCGAAGCTGCCCTGACACATAAGTGCTTCGTCGAGTGCGAATACAACCGATTCGCCAAGGCATTCACGAACTGCCTTTAACCAAGAGATAGCACCCACATAATCACTTCGCTTCGGAAGGTTACGCTTTTGTGGATCGTACTTTGGTAGAGTTACAGTCTTTCGATTGACCAAGTCATCCTTTATGCGCTGTTCCAATAAATTTATAATATATTCAGGTGGCTTTCTCATTCCTGTTTCCCAATTCTGAACGGTGCGGAAGGGGATATTATATCTTGCGGCAAATTCACTTTGGGTATCTCCAAGCCGTATTCTCATTTCTCGAATATTCATAATCTTCACCTCGATAATATTATACACTCAATGGGTGTATTAGTCAATAGTTTTTCCAAAAGTGTCATTGAATATTCATTTTGTTGGTTGGGGTATTAGGGGAATTTATCCCCTAAAGGTGAACAGTAGGCGGAAACGCTTACTGTTTGTTTGGAACTTGCCGTACAAGTTCCCTGCTTGTTACGGTGTAAGACACACGCTTTTAGCGTATATCTTCCATTCTCCGTGACTTGCACCGTGAGGGAGTGACCTCATACCGTTCTTATTAGTGCAAACCATTCTTTCGTTCCATTTATCTGAGGTATTGGCACCATATTTTATGTGAGTGCCGTCAGTATTGCAGAATAGTGGAACCAATGAGGTTAGTGGGGGCAATTCCTTTGAATATTGCCACCACAGTACCGTCAAAAGCAGGGATAAGTGTCACCTTAAAAGCTGTCAAGGAAATCCAGTACCGCTTCTTCGGTTTCTGCGTTGTTTTCTTTTTCGGCGGGTGTTTGTGCAGAGGGTGTCTGCACAAACTGTAATAGACCGCCAAGAGGATTGATTTTTGCCGTTTCCTCTCGGATAGTGGCGATAACCCTTTCGAGGAAAGCATCTTCGGCTGACACCTTTTCGGATAAATCCATAAATCCGCATATAGCAGAAATGACCGCCTTGCTGTAAGATTTCTCTGCGCTTTGCAGATAGTCATACGCCCTGCGGTCATTTTCCTTATCTAAATTGAAGCGAATTTTTACATTCTTAACGCTCATACCACACCGCCGTTTCTGTTAAGGGTAACGAGTGCCATATACTCATAACCTTTTGCGGTGGCGCAAATATCCTCGTTAATAATTACTCTGCTTTTATCATAATCGGCGAAGTTTCGGATAAGGCAACCACCGCCGCCGACCACATAGAGTTTCATCAGTTTAGGATCATAGTCGTGTTCACGCAGACGGCGGAAGATACCGGCGGTGTATTCCTTTGCGGTCTTGATAACCGCATCAAGATACTGACCGTCAATATCCGCCGTGCCTTTCTTTAAGATTTCCGTAATGATGGTATCATCAAGGGTGGCATGGTGTACCTTCATCATCTGCTCACGGATGAGCAAAGCACATTGATGAGTGCCGTATTTTTCGGTAAACATACGCTGTGCATCAGGCTTCTTGTTTACGATCCGAAGAAGATTCATTGTGCCGTTTCCAATATCACAGAGCATATTTACGCCCTTAAAATCACCGAGCTTTTCGGCAACGGCGGCGAACCCCTGCGGATAGATTTCCGCACCGACGATTTTAATGCGGTATTCCGTGTTGCGGAAAGTAAAGTTGACCTCGCTGTGCTGAAGCAGATATTTCTTGAAATCTGCCTTTTGCTCACTTACCCAAGT
>JAGAKP010000042.1 GCA_017625615.1 Clostridia bacterium | reverse complement strand
TTTATCAAACTCGTTGCCCATACGGAGACGGTTTGCGCGGGCGAAAAGGGTGAGCTTTTTATCATCGTCTGCGTTGGGGACGGTCTGTCTCGTACCGCAGTATTCACATTCCGCGACGGTGGCGCCGCTTATTACCTCAAGGTCGCCCCCGCACATTTTACATTTGAGAATTGCCATATAGGTATACCTCTTTAATAATCTTTTTTCTTTCCGCAGACGGCGCAGGTCTTGGTAAACAAGCCCTTGAAGGTGCCGCCGCAATGCTGACAAAGACCGGCCGCGCGCCACTTGGGACGCATTTCGTTATTCTTAAGCTCCTGTATTTTGCGTTTTTCCGCAATCTCACCGTTGGAGGTGACGACAAAATCAAAGCCGTAGGATGCAGATTCGTCTACCCAGAATTCCGCGTGGTATTTGCCCGTGGGAACGACGCTTCCGTCGCCGCCCTTTATGATAAAGGTTTTGGACAGCTTATCGAAATTGCTTGCCCAATTGAGATCGACGGTCTCGTCGATTATTATTCTGCCCTGCTCGTTGCATATAACGGTGCCCAGCTTTACCTGTCTGCGGGTAGAAAGCCTGACTCTTGCTACACTTATATTGAAGGCGATGACGTACTGATCGTCGTAGTTAAACACCCTTGACGGAGTGCCGACGGGCCACATATTGTTATAATCCCGCGTGCCGATTGCGTACACGTTGGTAATAATGGCGGGACCCTTTCTGCGCATATCCGTTTCGCGGTATCCTCCGTCGGAGGGGAGCTTTGAGCTTGGCTTTATTTTGCGTCTGCGGTCCTCCTCAAGAGTATTTATATCGTTGAACAGACGCCAACCGTCCATATCGCGCTGACCGTTGGTGTTTTCGCCGCAGGTAAGGATAGTACCGTCCGCCTTGATGCCCATGGTAGTCCAGCTTCCGCAAACCACGCCTACCATATCCTGCCACTTGCGCGCCTTTTCGCAACGGTTATCGGGATCGTATCCGCAAGCGACTACCGTGCCGTCTGCGCACAGACCAACCGTATGATGGCTGCCGCAGGAGATGGCGACTATATTACGCCAACCTTCCACGTTGCCCTGACCGTCCACGTTTTCGCCGGCGGCAACCACCGTTCCGTCGGACCTTAAGCCCACGGTATGGGTGTTGCAGGCGGCTATCATAATAATATCCGTCCAATTTTCTACGTTGCGCTGTCCCTTGCTGTTACCGCCGCAGGCTAACACGGTGCCGTCACGGCGCAGACCTACTATATGGTTCCAGCCGCAGGCGACGGAGATGATATCGCGCCATTCCTCGGCTTCCTTCTCGTCACAGCTGTTGTCGCCCGCAACGCAGACCGTTCCGTCCTCATAAAGCAGGACGGAGTTTTTTGAACCGCAAGCAAGCTCAATTACTTCCTTGGGAGGAGTTTCGGGAAGGTTACACTGCCCGTACTGGTTATCGCCCACGCAAAGCAGCTTTTGTCCCGACGTATGGTTAAGAAGGGCAACGGTGTGATTACCGCCGCATTTTACCGATACCACCGAATTCCATTCACGGCTTATGAACTGATTTTTATCGTTTTTTCCGCAGGAAAGAGTAGTTCCGTCGGTAATCAAGCCCACGGTGTGGTTTTCACCGCCCGAAAGTATGGAGGAAAGGAGCCTTTGTCTTTGAATTGCTTCCTTTATCACACGGGAACGCTCGATATCTCTGACACGGCGCTTTGCGCGCGCTTCGATGCGTTCTTCCTCTATATCATCTATATCGTTAAACAGCTTCCAATTTTCAACGGCTGCCTTGTTTCCGTTTTTATCGCCGCACGCCACCACCGTGCCGTCCGCGCGGACGCCGAGGGTGTTCCACGCACCGCAGGAAACGTAAACTATATCCGTCCATTCCCTGACGGCGGAGCAACGGGACTGCTCGTCGGAGCCGCAGGCGACCACCGTTCCGTCGGCACGCAAGCCCACGGTATGGTGAGTTCCGCAGGAGACCGCGATAATATCGCGCCATTCTCTTACGTTGGTCTGTCCTTCCTCGTTATCTCCGCAAGCCACCACGGTGCCGTTTCGCTTTGCGCCGATGGTATGTACGTTGTTGGCGGCAAACCAGACTATATCCGTCCAATCGCCGACGTTGCACTGCTTATATCCGTTTGCGCCGATAGCGGTCAGCTTTCCGTCTTTTTTTTGCAAAACGGTATGACGGTATCCGCAGGCGGTAAGCACACCGTCCGTCCAGCCCTCGACCTCGCATCTGCCGTTTTCGTTGGAGCCGCAGGCGACCACCGTACCGTCACTGCGTACGCCGACGGTATGGAATGCATCACAGCTTATATGGACGATATCCGTCCAGCCCGACACGTTGCACTGTCCCTTTTCGTTATCACCGCAAGCCACCACGGTGCCGTCGGACTTAAGTCCCACGGTGTGAAAATCACCGCAGGCGATATACACGATATTACGCCACGTGCCCGTAGATATCTGTCCCTTTTGGTTGGAGCCGCAGGCGACGACGGTGCCGTCGGTAAGAAGTGCAGCGGTGTGTTCCTTTCCGCCCGAAATTATTCCGTCCAGTTTTTTTGCCCTCTCCCTCGGAGTAGCGCATCTTTCCACCGCAAGACGGAAGCTTTCCTCCGACTGTGCGTTCCACGCTTCAAGCCTTGCCTTAAGGGACGGGTCTGCATACAAAAGGGCTTTTTTGTAATAATCGCTGCCGCTCAGAACGGTAACGCTCTTGCCCAGATCCTCAATTTTGGTGACGCGTCTCATTCTTGCAAGGTGATATACGTACGCCATTGCGCACTGAGGGTCTTTTTCGATAATACCGTTGCAGATATCCTGCACGTTTTTCCAGTTTTTGCTTTCAAGCTCGGTTGCAAGCTTGCTGAGAAGCGCCTCCGTTCCCGCAGAAGCGCCACCCCTTGCGCACAGCTTTTCGATACCTCTTACAAGGTCCTGAAGATAGCCGATCTTGCCCATATCCTGCGCCTGAAGATGGGCGAATTCCTTGGGCATATCGTATGCGTCTATGTTTTCATAGCAAGGGATAAGATGCTTGGTCTTGTCCGATGCCATCATCTTTAAAAATCTGCTCCACTCGTTCTTTACCCAGACGGCGTTGAAATGCTCGTAATCCGTGCCGATGACCACCATTACCTTGGCGGAATTGAGAGCGGAAAATATGTAAGGCTCGTATGCGGTGCCAAGCTTATCCTCCAAGGTTATGCGGGAAAAGAAGACCTTGTAGCCTCTCGCGGTAAGGGCATCGTATATTTCCTGCCCGCGGACGCTGTCTATGGTCCTGTCGCCGTTTAAGCCCGTTTCCTTGTAGCAGATAAAAACGTCGTAAGGCGCTTCCCTTGAGGAAATGGCGATAATTCCCTTGCGTATCTCCTCGATCTGCTTTGCTTCCTCGCGGTAAACGCCTCTTGCGATAGGATCGGCGTTTTCCATGACCAAATCGAAATTCTCATCGTCCATAACGCTGTCGAAGGAGGAGCGGTGGCAGGTAGGTATCTTTTTGCGGGTAACGGGATCGTCCACGTACTCGATACCGTATTTACACAGCACGAGACCCCAATAAGCCTCTGCCTCATCGGGGAAATTGCTGACAATATTTTCGTATACGCCCGAAGCCTTGTCAAATTCGTTTTCTCTGCGAAGCTTGTTTGCGCGGGTGTACAGAGCCATTTTTTGCTCGTTATCTGCGTTGGGGACGGTCTGCAGTGAGCCGCAATACTCACATTCGATGATAGTCTTTCCCTCGACTACCTCGATACCCCCGCCGCACATTTTACATTTGAAAGCCGCCATATATATTCCTCGTTAATAATCTTTTTTCTTTCCGCAAACGGAGCATGATCTCGTTAACATACCCTTGAATGCGCCGCCGCAGTGCTGGCAAACGCCTTTTAGGCGAAGCTCTGCGCGCTTTTTTATAAGATCGGCGTTTTCCGTTTCGCGTTGCTGTGCTTTTTGCCTTTGCTGTATAAAAAACGGCTTACGCTCAAAATCCTCAATGTGATCAAACAATTTCCATTCCGTTACTTTTTCTTTTACCTGTGCGGGCTTTCCTGCGAAAACCACGGTACCGTCGGACTTTAAGCCGAGTGTCTGGTTTATGCCCACGCTTATGGCGATTATCTCCCGCCATCCGCTTACGTTGCACTGCCCGCAATCGTTGTTTCCTACAGCCACAACCCTGCCGTCGGCTCTTAACGCCGCCGTGTGGTTCGCACCTGCGCTTACGGCAATTATATTCTTCCATTTCAGCATTTCCTGCTGTTGATAGATAGTCATTCCCGCCGAAACCACAGTGCCGTCGGATTTCAATCCCACGGTATACAATGCTCCTGCGCTTACGGCAACTATATCGTTCCATCTGGATACGTTGCATTGCATGTTCGTATTAATGCCGCAGGCAACAACCGTTCTGTCGTTTTTTATTCCTACGGCGTGTGCGTTTCCCACGGTCACAGCTGTGATATCCGTCCAATCGTCGGTTTTCAGAGCGCGTACGAGGCTGTTGGTTGCGGAAACGACCGTTCCGTCCGCCTTCAGACCAAGGGTGTGATCCGTAGAAGCCGATACCGCCACAATATCCCGCCACTCGCTTACGTTACAGCTTTTCGTGCTTCCCGCAGAAACTACGGTGCCGTCGGATTTTAAGCCTATAATGCTTTTGTTTCCGCCGGTAACGGCAACTATATCCCGCCACTCTTCAACGCCGTTGCTGAAGACCGCCTTTTCCAAAGCGAAAAGGGAGACCGTTCCGTCGCTGTTTACGCCGACGGAGTATTTATAGCCTGCGTGTATGATTGCTTGCAACGGATAAAGCCTTTCCCGTATTTCCGCAAGCCTTGTGTCCGGCTCGTCTGTGTAAAACGGCGCGTTTTTTTCCGTTGCCCGCCGTTTTGCCGCGTCCGAATAACAGAGTATCTGTTTTTGCAAATCCCGGGAAGCAAACCGCATAACTTTATCGTAATACTTTTGGGTATCAAAAGGAAAAGTCAGCTTTCCAAGCTCTTCTTCCTTGTGCAGGCGGAGTGCGCAAAGCATTTTACCGAGATAACCCTCGGCACATTCGGCATCAACGTTAAGTACGTCCTCAAAGAATCTGTCTGCGTTTAACCATTCTCCGTCCTCCAACGCCAAATAACCGCGTTTTAGCAGATTCTGAACGGGCGAAAACTTTTTTTCGGCTGTCGCTTCATTCTTGGGCAGTATTTTCTGCACGCCTCTTATAAGATCCTGCTCCCAGCCCAGCTTACCCATATCCTGCGCCTGCAGACGGGCAAATTCCTTGGGCATATCGTATGCGTCAATATCCTTGTAGCAAGGAATGAGCGTCTTCTTTTCACCCTTTGCTATAAGTTGTAAAAATCTATTCCATTCGTTTTTAACCCATACGGCGTTGAAATATTCGTAGTCTGTGCCAAAAACAAGCATTATTTTCGCGCTGTTCAGAGCGGCGAATATATACGGCTCGTACTCACTGCCTATTTTTCCCTCAAGTGTTATACGGGAAAAGAATACACGGTAGCCTTTATCGCTCAAAAGATCATATATGCTCTGCGCCATCACGCTGTCTACGGTGCGGTTGCCGTTTGCATCGGTTTCTTTGTAGCAGATAAAAATATCGTAAGGCTCCTCTCTGTTGGATACCTCAACAATACCTCTTCTTATCTCTTCGATCTGCTCCGCTTCGGCGCGATAGGTACTTCTTGCCAAGGTGTCTGCGTTTTCGAGAGTCTGACCGAAATTTTCGTCGTCAAACACACTGTCAAAAGAAGAACGGCGGCAGGTGGGAATCTTTTTGGCGGTTACGGGATCGTCTACGTATTCAATACCGTATTTGCACAGCACAAGTCCCCAGTACGCTTCCGCTTCCTTGGGAAAATCCGCTATTATACTTTCGTATATGCCTGCGGCTTTATCAAATTCGTTATCCATGCGAAGCCTGTTTGCGCGGGCAAAAAGAGTGATCTTTTTTTCATCGTCTGCGTTTGGCACGGTCTGCTTTGAACCGCAGTACTCGCATTCCGCAACGGTACTGCTATCAAAAAGCTCAAGCTCGCCGCCGCACATTTTACATTTGAAAGCCGCCATATAAAATAATCCTTACTTTTTATTTACAAAATCAATAACCGTATTTGCGGGGATGGCAAAGTTCATTCCCTCTGCGCCGGTGATACCAGAAACGATGGTACCGATGATAAGTCCCTTTTCATCAAACATAGGACCGCCGGAGTTACCGCCGTTTACTGCGCAGTCTGTCATAAGAAGCATTTTTCCGTTTACGTTGCGCAATTTATCGCTTACTATACCGCTGGTGATGCAGGTGCCGTAGCCCAGAGAATTGCCGATGACGAAAACTCTTTGACCGTTACGCACCGAGCCGAAATCCGCAAAGGAAAGCTTTTTTGCACCCTTTGGCATTTTTGCAAGCTTGATGAGGGCAAGGTCTACTCCCTTACCCAAGCCGTGCTGTGTATCGCCCAGACGGATAACGGTAGCGGCAGTCTCCTCACCGCAGACGCGGACGGTCACCTTGCCTACGTTTTCGCCGTTATCACGGGTGACAACGTGGGTGTTGGTGATAGCGTAGCCGTCGTCGGAGATGATATAGCCCGATCCCGAATGGATAGCCGTGCTGTCCGCCCAGGTGATCTCCAGAACACCGCCGATGTTGGAATCGAAAACGTCCACACCGCTGTCGTTATTGCCTGTTTTGGGGCGCATTGTGGGAGCCGAGGATGAGGTGCCCGCATTATATTCGTTATCGCAATACAGACATTTATATACGTTGTTATTTATAAGTACCACTGCGCCGCCGCAGGTCAAGCATTTTTCCATATTACACCTCTTAATATATCGTTAACGGTTTAGGGAGAATGAAGCTATCATTCTCCCTATAAATTATTCACCTTTTTTACTTCCGCATTCGGGGCAGAATTTACTTTCTATTCCCTTTTTACCGCAGGCGCAATCCCATTTTTCGGGGTCTGCGGGCTTGGGAGAGCCGCACTCGGGGCAGAATTTGCTCGTTATATCCGTCTTGCCGCAAGCGCAATTCCAGCCTGCTGCGGGTGCGGGCTTGGGTGCGCCGCATTCGGGGCAGAATTTGCTCGTTATATTGGTCTCACCGCAGGCGCAATCCCACGTATCCGCCTTTTTGGGCTCGGGACGTGCCTTGCCGCAGCTCATACAGAATTTTTTGGTGTTAAGGAATTCGCCGCATTCGCAAGCCCAGGTTTCGGGCGAGGGAGAAGAGGGTGCCTTTGCGGTAACGGGAGAATTGTTGAGCATATCGTCCATTTTATTAATAACGGTGCCCGCCATCTTCATATTTACCATGGTTCCCAGCACGTCGCCCACCATACTGCCGCCGTTGCCGACGTTGGCGCCGCCTGCAATTGCGCCCATATTCTCCGCATAGGTCTTCTGAACGTCTGCGTCGATAAGGTCCTTTTCGGTATAGCCCTTGGCACGCATAATTTCCGCTTCCGCAAGACCTCTTGCGCGCATTGCGGCTATATCTGCGTTGGCCTCCGCCAGCTTTACGTCTGCGCGGTTCTTTGCGTTGATAAGGTTAAGGTCAGCCTCTACCTGCGCTTCGGTCTTCTTGCGCTTGCCTGCCGCCTCTGCGATATCCGCTCTTACCTCCTCCGCCTTTACAGAGATGTACGCCTGAGAGATAAGCGCCTTTATATCCTTGAAGTTCTTATCGTCCTCGGGAAGGGCGATATTGGTAATGTAAAATTCGGGTACGGTAAGACCGTATTCCTCAAACTTGGGCGCGATACGCTTGCGGAGCGCTTCGGAAAGGGTGCCCATGTGGGCGTCTATTTCAAGTATATTTATCTTTTCGTCCTTTATAACGTTGGCAAGGTAAGCCTTTACCTCGGTCATAAGCGGTGCGCGGAAATAACGCTGAAGGGTTTTGTGCGCGGCGGAAGCCTTGCCGTCCTCGGTAAGGACCTCTTTGTTGCTTATACCGCCGGTGGTGCCAACCAGCTTGAGAAGCAGCTTTTTGCCGTCGATCACCTGCAGGCTCATTTCGCCGGACGCACCGATATCAAGAGGAATGCCCGTGATGGGGTCTATAAATCTTACGCGGGAATCGGTACCCCACTTAACGCCCATCTGAACGGCTTTGTTTACGAAGTAAACCTCTGCGCTGTAGGGAGCGTGTCCGTCGGTAGCAAGCTTCTGAAGCTTGTTGAGGAGAGGAATACTGTCGGTCTCCAATTCATAGCTACCCGGTCCGAAGGGATCCAGCGCCTCGCCGTTGTGAAGGAAGATAGCCTCCTGAGATTCCCGTACGATAAGGGTGGAGCCGTAGTTGAAGTCCTCGATGGGGTGCTTCCACACGAAGGTGGAGTTATCGCCCTGATATTCAAGGACGCTTAATTTAAGGTCCTTTACGAGCTTTTCCTTGACAAGCTCCTTCTGAACCTCAATTTCACAGTTACAGATGGGGCAGGCGTAGGTTTCGGCATTTTTATCCACCTCTACGGTGCAGGAGCACTGAGGGCAGTTGATGTGTGTCATTTTATATGTAACGGTCTCTGCCTTATTGGCGTCGATCCTCTTGCCGCAGGAGGGGCAATCCTTTTTGTGTCCCTTTGCCTGATCGTATACGAATACCTTTCCGCAGTGAGGGCAGACCTTGGACATAAGGCGCGCTTCCTTTACGTTTATATCGTTGTGGCAGGTGCCGCACTTGATTACCTTCTTTGCGAGAATAAAGGTGGACGCCGTGTTGACGGTACCGCACTTAGGACATTCGATAGCAAATTTTCCCATGTTTAAACTCCTTAAAACCTTTTATGTAAACATTATATTTTTCAAATATATATACCTATACATTGAATATTATACTCCGTAAGCACGTTTAAAATCAATTAACAATTTATACAAAAAACAGACGAAATTCGCTACATATTGACCAATGGAAATTTTTAATAAAAAAACGGCAAGCCGAGTTCAGATTGCTCTGATCTCGGCTTGCCGCGTACTAAAGGAGATTTATTTTAACACAGTGTCGAATTTGTATATCATTTGTGCTATCTGCACTCTGGTGGCGTTGCTCTTGGGAGAAAGCAGGTTGTTGTTGCCGCCCATAATTCCCTTTTCAACAGCCCACGCCATTGCGGTCTGCGCATAAGGACTGATAGAGGCTGCGTCGCCAAAGCTGTTTACCACGGTAAGATCATTTACGGTGGTATCAAGTCCCATGGAAACGGCAAGTCTGTAAAGGAATACAGCCGCCTGCTCACGGGTGATGCTTGCATCGGGAGAGAAGGTGGTGGCGGAGGTGCCCGTAACGATATCGTTTGCATAGCACCACTCTACCCCGCTAAGATACCATGCGTTGGAAGGAACGTCGGTAAAGGGAAGTGTAACGTTCCCCTCCGAAGCGGGCTGACCTGCCATACGGTAGACCACCGCCGCAAGCATTGCGCGGGTCATACTGTTATCGGGCGAGAATTTATCTGCAGAGGTGCCGGCGAAATATCCGCTCTCGTAGCAGTGCTTTACGGGGTTGTAGCCCCAATATCCGATGGGAATATCGGTAAAGGGCAATTCGGATGTCTGTATATACGCAGTGCTCCACGCGCTTCCTGCGGGGTATTCCACGCATACCGCAACCTTTAACCACTTGCCGTCGGTGCGTGAGGATGCGGGAACGGTTACGGAAAGTGCGTTTACCGTATTGCCTGAAGCGAGAAGAAGGGCGTTATCGCCCTCGCTGGAGCTGGTGGGATCGGGCTCGCCGACAAGCTCAATGACCTTATAGGTAAAGCCGGAGGCTCCTGCGGGAGAGGTCCAGTTTATGGTTATATTCTGCCCCTTGTATGCAACGGAGGGAGCGGTTATTACAGCCTTTGTATTTGCCGCCGCGCCAAGTCCCGTGGTCTTGGTAAGGTCTATCCAGCCCCAATTTCCGAGATACTTGGTATAGCCGTAGTTGCCCGAAACCTGAGTTACGGTAAGGCTCTTTCCCGAAGGAACGGTTGCAACCGCAGAAGCGGAGGCAGAGGCGGAGGAAAGAAGGCTTTGTGCGGAATTGAGCTTGAAAATACCCGTGCGGTAGCCCGTGGCGGTAACGCCTCCGATGCCGTCGCGCAGACGCATAATAGCCTTGGTGTAGTCGCCGGGCATGGATCTGGAGGAATTGTATACGCCGTTTGCATAGGAAAGTGCGGACGTAAGATATGCGCTGTTGCCCGAAAGGACGTAGTTGTTTACCAGCGCAGTCGCCTGAGAAATAAGACTGCTCAGCGTGGAGCGGTCCGCCGAAGAAACGGTGGGACGCTTTACTACAAGTATGCTGTTGGCAACTCTGCGGGTGCTTGAGAATACCGCGGAAAGGCTTCCGCCGGATTCGATAGTCATCTGAGTGGAGCCGCCGCCGTCAAGGTTGATAGCGGTGACACAGCCCTGAGAAATAAGGAAATCTGCCAATTCGTACACGGTGAGGCCGGGATAACTGCCCGTTCTGCCGCTGGATACCATAAGCATAACGGTGCCGTCTGCCTTGATGCCGATGGCGCTTCTCTGTGCGGAGGCGGTGTTAAAGGATTCGCCCAAGCCGTTGGAGGAGGTTACGTTAACGCCGTTGGAAACTATGTGGTAGCCGTAGGTTACGAATGCGCTGTTGCAGTTTTCCATTGCAGTCTTTGCGCCCGAAAGAGTTTCGGATGCGGTTATCTCAACGGTATCGCCCACTGCAAGACCGCGGAGATAGGATGCGTAAGAGGAGGAATTGGATGCGTACAGCACGAAGTTGCCCGCTCCGATAGTTCCGCCCGAGGAAACGTTGCTTCTTACCGCAGTGACCTTGCCCTGAAGGGTGCCGCCGACGGTAAGCTGAGTGCCGTTTTGCTTTTGGAAGACCACCTCTACGCCTGCCGCCTTGGTGTCCGTCTTGCTGCCGCAGAATTCATCGTAATAATATATTCCGCCGTAGGTGGTTTCGGGGCAGATGTTAACGTAGTCCACCGCCGCGCTCCACGCGCCGCCCTTTGCAACCATGGAAAACGCCACTCTTGAGTATACGAGCTGTGCGGTGCCGTCGCTGTTGAAGGCGAGCATCCAGTTTGCGCCGTGGCTGTTGTTGCCCTGAAGTATCTTACCGTCGGAAATATTCACGCCGCCGTAGGTGTTACAGCTTGCGCCGGTAAAAGAAAAGAAGGAAGCGTTAACGGCTCCCTTTACGTCATAACCTATATTTTCCGCAGCCACAGCAGAATTATATGTAGTGCCGCCGTAGCCCGAATAGTTTACGTATACAAGGGGAACGTAATCGCTCGTTTTGGGGTTAAAGGTCAGTGTTTTTATAGCCTGACTGCTGCCCGAGGTGTCTGTAAGCGTAATGCTGTCGTAGGTGATGCCCGACGCGATCGTCTGCGTCGATGCGCTTTTTACTGTGCCGATTCCTACCCATTGTCCATAATAGAACGCGGCGGCCTGAAGCACGCCGGACGCTGCCGTAGCAACGAGAAGGATCGCCAGAATGAAGGGTATGAGTCTGCGTAATGCTCTCATAGTGGTGTTGCCTCCGTTTTATTATATTTATATTGTGGGGTGTTTCCCTTGGCAAGAATTATACTGTATAACAGTTGAAAAGTCAACAATTTTTGTGCAGAGTGTTGCAGTTTTGTGATTTCTTACAATGTTTTATAGTCATTTTTGTGAAAACTGCTCTATTATTTTGTATAGTTAAAAAGGAGCGGTCAGCCGCTCCTTTTACGTATCCTGTATTTTAGCCGCCAGAGAGGAGTTTTTATACTCATCGTCAAAGGTGACCTCTTTTATTACCTTTATGCTTTCGGGGAAGAATATCTCCTCGTCCCCGTCGCAAAGCTCTATTTCAAGTATTGCGGTGTCATTCATAAAGGGATAAATATCTATTTCAAGATATTGGTTTTTATAAGTAAGGCAATATCTGGTTTTGCTTATGGGCTTTTTGCTTTCGTCCGCCTCTTCAAGGAGAGAAAGGTATTCTTCCTTTGTTATACGCCTTTCGTTTTCCTCACGCTTCAAGCCGTTTATCTTGCGCTTTACGGTGTGGAAATAGACGTAATGACCGTCCTCGCCGCGGCGGCGCACGCGTATCTCCTCGTCCTTTTCGCTTTTGAGGTAGGTCTGCAGGATATCAATGGGGCGGCACGCGGGAAAACTCTCCAGAAGGGAGATATCGGGGCGCTCGATAAGAAACTTACGCTCCGTTTCTCTTTTTTCGGGCTCGCCGAGAAAGACGGATATTTCCTTTATAAGCCTTGCCATCTTTTCTTCGAAATTCTCGGAATTATCTATAACGCGGAAGTGAGGGTGTCCCGTCCACGCATCTATAAGGCGGTCGTCAAGGGCGGTCGCCTGCTCCACGGTCTCTATGCGAGCGGAGTTGTTTTCGGTGGTGTAAAACCGTTCCTCCCCCTTGGCGGCGGTGACGAGATGAAAGACCGCATCGTAATTATCACGCAGTTCCACCTTGTTAAGCCCGATATATTCAAGTGCTTCCGCAAACTCGTCCTCGTCCATATACGCCTTGTTGTCCAGATTGCCGCGGTCGCAGACGATAAGTATTTTCTCCGCAGGCATGGTGCGTGCCGCCTGCTCGAAAAGGGCTTCCTTTACAAGCTGAAGCCGCATCTGGCACTTCTGGTATTCCACGTTTCTGCCGCAGGTCCAGGGTGCGACGCCTCCCGTGATAAGCTCGGTCGCCGTCTCCGGCACGAAAAGCACCGTGTATCCCAAGGCGGAAAACTCCTTTTGTATACGTGACATAGCGGTGGATTTCCCTGCGCAGGGTCCGCCCGTGATTACGATTTTGGTAAGTTCCATTTTAGTTCACCTGTTTTTTTATTTACGGCGTTTTCTTAAAATCACCCCGACAACAAGCACCGCGGCGGCGCAAGCGGTGGCGGCGCCGATAACGGCGGCAACGGTTATCCACAAGCCTTTACCTGTATCCGGCTTTGAAACGGCGGTATCCGACCCATCGGAAGTCGCTCCGCTTTCCTCGGCAGGCGCCTTTACGGTGATCTTTACCGTAACGGAATTGCTGTAGGTATACCCATCGAACATTTTTACCGTAAAGGAATCCTCTCCCGCATAGCCCTCTTCGGCGCGGTACGTATATTTGCCGATGCTGTTATCAATTTTTATAGTGCCGTGAGCGGGCTGAGCTTCTATGATAAACTCTTTTTCCGCATTTTTATCCCAGCCGCGAAACATACCCACGTGACGGTTGCCCGCCGTAACGGATATATCCCCCTCTGCCGTGATAACGGGAGAAGAGTATACGTACGTGCCCTTTATAAATTTATACGTATCGTCGTATATACTGCGCAGATCCGCGTTTGAGGAAAAGCACGCGGTATAAAAGGTGCCCGGTGCGGAGTTCTGATAATACGCGTGAGCGGCGCCCGTCATATACCCCGTAATATAGCCGTAGTTGAGATAAGCACGGTAACGGTTTACCGCTTCCTTGAAGCCGGCGGCGCCGGGGTTAGCCGCATCCCAGTGTATCTCCATTTCGATACCCATACCGTATTTGTTTATGGTATCCGCAAAGGAGGTGAACATTCCCTGCTTTGCGTAGGGCAAAAAGGAATAGTTGGGCTGCATAAAAGCGGTATCGAAAAGGTCGTTTGCATCCTCAAAGCCCGAAGCGAGATAAAAGGGTATCCAGAACAGTTTTTTGTTTTTTTCGCGGCAGTATTCGGCTACGGAGCGCATAAAAGGAATGTCCGATCCCATTTCCGTATAGGTGACCGATTCCGAAGTCCAATAAAATCCGCCAAGCTCAAGATTTTCGTAGCCCTTGGACTCAAACAGCGAGGAAACGTGATCCACGTACCATTTATATATAGCCAAGCGCTTTTCCGGTGTATCTCCGGTTTCGGCAATACCGTCGCCGTTGATATCGCCGAAGGGTCTGTCCTGATTTGAATATGCGTAGGGCATCGCCACCACGAGGCGCATTTTATAATCCGAAAGCCCCAATTTTTCCTTTACCTTACCCGCCGCACTGTCCAACGCGGCGGCGTTATAGGTATCCGAAAGCACACAGGAAGCGAAGTATTCCCAATCCTCCTTGGTATTATAGCTTCCGTTCTGATAATACATTTTGCCGCCCGAAGGGCAAAGCCCCTGCAGGGAGCAGTATACGACGCTGTCAAACATCCTATCGGCTATATTGCCATCCTTATCAAGATACGCAACGTAAGGAAGCACCATTTCCTCGGTGGCGTTAACGTATTCGGGTGAATAAGTCTTGTTGTTTGCGGCGTCGTAATCATAGCCGCAGTACAGCACCGCCATATCGCGGTATCCTTCCGCGCCTCGGTCGTAGCCTTGAACGGGCGTTGCCTCGGTTTTTACAAAGGCTTCTTCGGTGCCGTCGGGGGTTTCGCCGTAAACCTCTATTTCATCACAGAATACGTTTACCAAAACGTCGAATTCTATTTTTACGTATTTTGCTTTATACCGTTTTCCTTCTTCAACGCCAATAGATTGGGTACAGACGGCGGTATTTCCCGTTTTGCTCTCGTCATAAAGAGAATACGCAAGCATATAATCCTCTCCGTTTTCGGAAACGTAAAGGTTACACAGGCGGGGACAGTATATTCCCGCGCCGTAGTTGGAGAGAAAGGAGACCTTAAAGCCCGTGATCGCGTAAAGGGAATCCAATTCGAAAAGGATCTCTCTCGTTTTACCGCGGTAAAATTTAACGTATTCCTTGTTTGAATAAGAAGCGGACGGCGAATACTTTCCGTCGGTAAGAGGTGAATAATCCGATGCTTCCTCGCCTAAAAGATAATAGCTTTCGGAAATATCCTCGCCGAAAAGCACGGAGGGGACCATTCCGTTTACAATATTTTCGCGTTCCCGAGCCATAACGATACCTCCAAAAAGGTTAAAGGTCATAATAAATGCAAAGCAAAGAAAAAAAGCTTTTTTAAGCATATCCTCATCACGCTCCCTCGTTTACGATTATAAACAATAATAACGACCCTGTCAACGGTATTTTCACTTGACTGCAAGGAGAAAGTAATATATAATTTTCCCGTAAGGAGCGTGACTGACTATGACCGATATTTTGCGTACACCCGACGATATACGCGTTTTTTGCGAAAATGAAAGGGCTGATGCGGCAGTTGAAGCAGCCGTAAACGGCGACGGACTTGAAATATACCTTACCGCAACGGAAGCGAGAGTAAAGCGTATACTTTTGCGGTGGAATTTTGCCACCCGCACTCCCGTCAAAGTCATGGGCGACAAATGGGAAAGAGCCTACGGAGATATGTGCTGGCATTCCCTGAGCGGTGAAATATTTATGCCCTGGTATTTTCTCGCCTCCGACGGAAACACAACCGTGGGATACGGTGTAAAAGTGCGCCCCAACGGCTACGTTTGCTTCCAGTACGACGGAAGCGGAATTACCTGCCATATTGACGTGCGCAACGGAGGAATGGGTGTTTGCCTCAACGGAAGAAGACTGCACGCCTGCACCGTTATTTGCGAAAGATACGAGGGTATTACCGAATTCGAAGCGGCAAAAAGATTTTGCGCCCGTATGTGCACGGATCCCGTACTGCCCGAAGCGCCCGTATACGGAAGCAACAACTGGTATTACGCATACGGGGTGAGCAGTAAAGAGGATATTATAAAGGATGCGTCTCTCCTTGCGTCACTTACCGAGGGGCTTGAAAACCGTCCCTTTATGGTTATAGACGACGGATGGTCCAAAAACTCCTGCGCGGGACCGTGGCTTCCCAACGAAAAATACGGCGATATGGGAGAAATAGCCCGAATATTCAAGGAAAAGGACCTTAAGGCGGGCATCTGGTTCCGTCCCCTGCACGACGTCGAGGCAGAGGAAAGCCACCCCGAATGGTGTATTAAAAAGGACAGCGGCAGAAAATGGCTCCTTGACCCTACCCACCCCGAGGTGAAGGAATATCTGCGCCAAACGGTGCGCCGTATAAGAGAGTGGGGATATGAGCTGATAAAGCACGATTATTCCACCTTCGACCTGTTTGAAAGATACGGATTTTCACTTAACGGTATGATAACGAGCGACGGCAACTGGCATTTTTACGATAACACCAAAACCAACGCGGAGATAACCAAGGAGCTGTACCGTCTTATTCAGGACGAGGCGGGAAGCGCGGTGGTTATCGGGTGCAACACCGTATCCCACCTTTGCGCGGGAATACACGCGGTAAACCGTATCGGTGACGATACCAGCGGCAGACATTGGTCGAGAACGAGGACGCTGGGCATAAATTCCCTTGCCTTCAGAATGTGCCAGAACAACACCTTTTACTCTGCGGACGCCGACTGCGTGGGCGTGCTTGAAAAGAACATTCCTTGGTCGTTAAATAAAAAATGGCTGTATCTGCTGGCAAAAAGCGGTACGCCCCTGTTCGTTTCCCTTCAGCCCGAGGCGGTTACGGAGGAAATGCGCGCCGACCTTAAGGAAGCCTTTAAAATAAATTCCCTACAGCAAAACGCCGCAATTCCATTGGATTGGACCTACAACAACACTCCCTCTCTGTGGGAAATAGACGGAAAGAAAGAGGAATTCGATTTTATCGAGGACTCCTACCCTACACTGTTGGATTATAATACACAGCCCTATTAATATGACAGATCCTCCGCTCGGGAGGATCTATTTTTTCGGCAAAAATGGAAACACTATGTACAAATCAAATCTGATATGGTAAAATATTAAAGTTAACTGCCTTTTATTTTCAGCCTTTTGCGCGAAGATGTTGACAAAACAACAAGTTTGTGGTATATTGAGTGGGAAAAAGTGAATTGTGTTAACTTTAACACCTGTTACCACGCAAAACGGAGGCAAAACATCTTGGCTAAAAAAATAGACAGCAACAAATACGTATACAACGTAAGAGATATCAACAGCATACGCCAGCTTGCCGAAACCAGCTGTGAGCTGTATGCGGACAACACAGCCTTTATTTACAAAAAGGGCGACACGGTGCAGGAAATAAAATACTCGCAGGTGGGAAAGGATATACGCGCGCTGGCAACCTATTTTAATTCCTTGGGGCTTGAAAATGAAAAGATCGCCGTTACGGGCAAAAACTCATACCTGTGGATCCTTACCTATATGGCGGTATGCTCCGGCACGGGCGTTATAGTTCCCATTGACAAGGACCTGCGCGGTGACGAGGTTGCGTATCTCCTTGACCACGCAGAGGCAAAGGCCATCGTCTGCTCTCCCGAAACGGTAAAGAAGATTACCGAAAGCGGATACAAGGGTATGATAATTTCTATGGACGATCTGCCCGAACGTATTGAAAAGGGCGCTTCTCTTATTGAAGAGGGCGACACCTCCTACCGTGACCACAAGGTTGACCCCTTTGGGCTGGGTATACTGCTGTACACCTCCGGCACCACTGGAGTTTCCAAGGGCGTAATGCTTTCGCAAAATAATATATGCTCAAATATCGTTCAGGTGCGCAAGCGCGTTGCGGTGGAGACCGACGACGTTGCCCTTTCCATACTCCCTATGCACCATACCTTTGAATGTACGGTGGATCTTGCTCTGTTTTATTCGGGTGCCACCATTGCCTTCAACAGCTCGGTGACCAAGCTCAAGGCAGAGTTAAAGCTGTTCAGCCCGACGGTAATGGCGTGCGTTCCCTTGGTGCTTGAGACGTTGCACAGAAGCATAATGTCCACCTACGGAAAAATGAAGGGCGGCAAAGCACTGCTCTCCGCACAAAAGGTGATGGCAAAGGGACTTACGATGAACGCCAGACAAAAGCTGTTTTCCTCCATACATCAGGCGGTGGGAGGCAGACTCAACCGTATGGTAGTGGGTGCCGCCGCTATGCTGCCCAATATACACGAGGATTACGAGCTGTTCGGATATAAGATATTGATCGGCTACGGTCTTACCGAAACTGCGCCCGTATGTCTTATGCAGCACGATTTTTACCGCGCAGTGGGCGACACGGGCTATCCTCTCGTAGGAGTGCAGTGCCGTATTTGCGATAAAAACGAAGACGGTATCGGCGAATTGCAGGTAAAGGGCCCCAACGTGATGCTGGGCTATTTCAAAAATCCCGAAGAGACCGCAAAGGTGCTTAAGGACGGCTGGTTCTCCACCGGCGACCTCGTTAAGATGAACGAAAACGGATCCTATTCCATAACGGGCAGAATAAAGAGTATGATAGTACTGCCCAACGGTAAAAAGGTGTTCCCCGAGGAGCAGGAGATGTTTATTGACCGTTCCCCCTTCGTAAAGGACAGTATGGTGTTCCTTACCGAAAAGGACGGAAAGCCCGTGCTTGCCGTATCCGTGTATCCCGATTGGGACACGCTTAACGCCGAAGCGGAAAAGCGCGGAGTTACCGCAAAGGAAGTTATGACGGGCGTGATAGCCGAGGTCAACAAGCTGTTCCCTTCCTATAAGTATATAAGCAAGGTAATTATCCGCGAAAACGAATTTATAAAGACCACCACCAGCAAAATAAAGAGAAACGAACCCGAAAACAAAACGGAAGAATAAAAAAGGAAAACCACTATGAGAAAAGCACTGCCGGAAACCAAAGAAAAGTTTATTGACGCCGCATTAAAGGAGCTGTATCTTAACGGTACGGCAGGCTTTTCCATACGCAACGTGGCAAAGGAATGCGGACTTTCCTGTGCCGCGCCCTACCGTCACTTCAAAAGCAAAAACGACCTTATCGAGGAAGTAATAAACGCCGTTTCCGAAAGATGGAGAGTGCGCGTTACGTGCCTTTTGGCAAACCACGCAGGCACCACGAGAGAAAAGATCACGGATATCGCCATAGAATACATACGGTTTTTGTGCGAAAACCCCGGGTATTTTTCCGTGGCGGTAATGAACGAAAAGTTCCTCAGCCCCGAGCAGGTTCGGAAAAAATCCCTCATATCCGCGGAGGTCCGTAAAGTTATCGACGGATACTGCAAGGAAGTGGATATGTCCGAGGAAGCCAAAAAGCGCAAGACCTTTATCGTACGCGCACTTATTCTGGGCACCGCGGAAATGATGACGGCGGATTCACTGCGCTACACCGAGGAAAATATCGCTATGGTGCGCGCGTGTATCGAGCGCGAGTTTGATATCGAATGAAAAAGACGGGCGTAAATAAAAAACGCCTTACAGGGGCAGTATTGACGGCAGTGTTTTCCGCGCTGCTGTGCGTGCTGTCCCCTTTAACGTTGCCCCTTTTCGGAGTTCCCCTCACCCTTGCCGTTTTTGCGGTGTGCTGTATAAGCACGGTCTTGGGCAAAAAGGGTGTGATATCCCTATTATTGTATATAGTTATAGGAGCGGCGGGGCTTCCCGTTTTCGCCGCCTTTACGGGAGGTATCGGCGTGCTGACGGGACCTACCGGCGGGTTTATTCTTGGATATATTCCCATTGCCCTTCTTTGCGGGTACGCCTCCGAAAAGCAAAAAAATATATATGCGTCCGTTGGGCTTTCTCTGCTCGGACTCCTTATCTGCTATATTGCGGGCGCGGGAGTATATATTTACGTTACGAAAACACCCCTTTTACAAGGCTTGACAGCAAGCGTATTTCCGTTTATAATACCTGATATAATAAAGATAATTGCAGGAGTTTTCTGCGGAAGAAAAATAAAAGCCCTTTTGCAAAAGTCGGCTTGACGTAGAAAGGTAAACAGTTTATATGAGAGAGCTTGTTATAATCGGCGCAGGTCCCGCGGGACTTACCGCGGCAGTATACGCGCGCCGCGCGGGAGTGGACGTTCTGGTCTGCGAGGGCGGTATGTACGGCGGACAGCTTGTAAATACCGAGACTATAAAAAATTACCCGTCCTACAAAACCGTTGAGGGATGGGAATTGGCACGGAATATGTATCTGCAGGCAGAGGAATGCGGCGCGGAGTTTTTGTATGAAAACGTAATTTCCGTTACCGAAAAGGACGGAGTTTTTACCGTCACCACCGATAAGCAGGTCATAGAATGTCTTGCGGTCATTATCGCAAACGGTTCAAAGCGCAAGCGTATCGGCTGTAAGGGCAGTGACAGATACGAGGGGCTGGGAATATCCTACTGTGCCTCCTGCGACGGTCAGCTTTACAAGGGTCAGCCCGTTGCGGTGGTGGGCGGAGGGGACAACGCCTTTGAGGACGCCTTGTATCTTTCCGCGCTGTGCACAAAGGTTCACCTTTGCGCAAAAAGCGTTACCGCATCCGAGGAAAGCGTGGAGGCGGTAAAGCAAAAGGAAAACATTACCCTTTACGAAGGCTTTTATCCCACCGAAATATACGGCGAAATGCGGGTGACTGGAATAAAGATATCCGATAAAAAGGAAACCGACCTTGATATTCCCGTGGCGGCAGTGTTTACAGCCCTCGGTCAGACGAGAGACAACGCCATTTTTGCAAGAGTGGTCGTTGTGGACGACAGCGGATATATCATCGCCGCAGAGGACTGCGCCACCGACACCAAGGGAGTCTGGGCTGCGGGAGATACTCGCACCAAGCCCTTGCGCCAGATAGTTACCGCCGCATCCGACGGCGCAACCGCCGCAACAGCCGCATCGGCATATATTATTAAAAAACGGAAAAAATAAATAACGAAGTGTTTTTTCCGCCGCGGAGATATTTCACGGCGGAAAAATTTTTAACAAAAAGGGAGAAAAAAGTTTTTTTGAAAAAAATCGCTTTGTTATTCGTTATTATTTTATGTATCGCCCTTACCTCCTGCGTGGGAAAGGGAGAAACCTCCGATACTTCCGACGTGGTGTCCGCCGTAAAAAAGGACGAATACTATCTGGGGTTCGGATTTTTGCCCGAGGAAGCGGGAGAGGACGTGACCCTCGGCGCCGCATTCGCCGCAGTGGTTACGGATACCGACGGGAAAATTATTTGCTGTACGGTGGATCAGCTTGAGGCGAAGGCGGATACAAACGCCATTACCGAAAATATCGGCTACACCTTCAAAACCAAAAATATGCTTGGGGACGATTACGGTATGAAGTCCGCATCCCCTATCGGCAAGGAATGGTACGAGCAGGCTCAAGCCTTTGCGGAATACTGCAAGGGAAAAACGGTAAACGCGCTTGAAGGCTCCTTGGACGGTGACGGAAGGATTGCCGACCTGCAAGCCTCCTGCACGGTAAAGACGGCGGATCTCGTCAGGGCGGTGAAAAGCGCTGTAAAAAACACGGGAAAGGCATTTACCGCAGAGGGGGATATAAAAATAGGCCTTTCGGTAAACTGCGTGCTGTCCTCCGCTTCCTATGAAAGCAAGGACGGGCATGACGGAAAAGCGGTATACGGCATAACAATGGCGGCAACGGCTGTCGATAAGGACGGCAAGGTATACGGCGGATATATTGACGAAGCCGAGGTTGAATATATTTTCGATGCCGACGGAAAAAATATTACCCAAAAGGGATACCTTCCCGTTACCAAGCAGACCTTGGGCAATGATTACGGTATGAAGTCCGCCTCCCCCATCGACAAGGAATGGTACGAGCAAGCCCGAGCCTTTGCGGATTACTGCGTAGGCAAGACCGGCGAGCAGATATTTTCCGCAGTCGATGAAAAGGGACGGGTGCCCGACCTGCAGGCGTCCTGCACCGTGGAAAGCAGCGGCTTTGCCGCAGAAATGAAAAAGGCAGTTGAAAAGGCAAGATGAAAAAAATATTTTGTTTTCTTTTAATATTCGCTTTTGCCGCGGGGGCTTGCTCCTGCGGTGAAGGCAAAATAAAAAACAGCGCCGTGTTTTACGAATACTTCGATACCGTGACGGAGATAACCGCATACGGCGTTGAAAAGGAAGAGTTTGATACAAAAACCGCCGAGGTAAAGGCTCTTTTGGAGGAATACCACAGGCTGCTTGATATTTATCATTCCTACGAGGGAATGAATAATCTGCACACCGTAAACGAGCAGGCGGGCAAGCAGGCGGTGAAGGTAGACGAAAAGCTTTTGGAGGTGCTCCGATACGGCAAGGATACCTATACTCTCACCGACGGGCAGGTGAATATCGCCTTGGGAGCGGTGACCTCTCTGTGGCACGATTCCCGCCAAAAGGGTGACGTGTTGCCCGATGAAGCTTCCCTGATTCAGGCGTCAAAGCATTGTAATATTGAGGATATTATTATCGACGCGGAAAAGGGCACCGTATTTTTGCGGGACGAAAATATGTCGGTGGATATGGGTGCCTTGGGAAAGGGCTACGCCTGCGAAATGGCGGCACGACTGCTTGAGTCCATAGGCGGTGAGGGATACGCAATAAATATCGGCGGAAACATACGGGTAACGGGCAAAAAGACGGAAAAGGAATATTGGTCGGCGGGAATACAAAACCCCGATACCCTTTCGGAAAAGCCTTATATAAACACGGTGTATCTTGAAAAATACGCCCTCGTCACCAGCGGGTCCTATATGCGGTACTACACGGTAGACGGGGTAAGATATCACCACGTAATCGATCCCGACACGCTGTATCCCGAAAATAATTTTCTTTCCGTTTCGGTGCTGTGCGGCAGCTCCGCCCTGGGGGACGCACTTTCCACAGCGCTGTTCAATATGTCACTGGAAGATGGAAAAAGCCTTGTAAAAACCCTCGATGACGTCTACGTTCTCTGGGTGGATAAGGACGGAAAGGTCTATTATTCGGAAGGCTTTGAAAGATATATAAAGGAATGAAAAAGGGCGTCAATCGACGCCCATATTTTTATCCAAAAATTCTTTTACTATGTTTATATATCTTTCTTTATCGGTAATATAGCTTATGCCGTGGGAGGCATTGGGAAAGGTATGGTATTCTACCTTGGGGTTATCCTTTGCGATAAGATCGCTCATATACTGCGGGACGAAATCGTCCTTTTCGCCGTGGATGAGAAGTATGGGCACCCTTGAATTCTTTGCCGCCTCCACACAGGAGACCTTGCCGATACGGAAACGGCCGTAAACGATGGCGCTTAAGCACACGAAGGGGTACGCAAGCCCGACGGGAAAGCCCATATCACCCGAAACCTTGCGGATGATATCCCGCGGAGAGGAATAGGGACAGTCGGCAATAACGCATTTTACGTTAACGGGCAAGTCCTTTTCACCCGATGCGAGAATTGCCGTTGCGGCGCCCATGGAAATACCGTATATAAATACGGGGGTATCCGAGCCGAAGCGCGCAGAAATATACTTAACCCATTCGATACAATCGTATCTTTCCTTTATACCGAAGGTTATTGCCCTTCCCTCGCTTTCGCAATGGGCGCGGTGATGGACCATAAGCACGTTATAGCCCATACGCGGAAACAGCTTTCCGCCGCCGCAAAAATCCTTCATGGGATGGGAGCGGTAGCCGTGGAGACACAGCGCAACGGGCGCGTTATCGGCAGTGTGATAATATCTGCCCGTAAGAGAAAGTCCGTCACGGGAGGTGGTGATGACCTTTTCGCAGGGGACCTCGTCCATACTTTTTACCCAGCCGAGGAAGGTTTCGTTATCCGCACCGGGATAAAAGCCTTTTGGGATATAAAGGGGATCGTTCTGATGGCGGTGCGGGGACTGAAACGCCACCGAATATATCCAGCGGCAGGCGGCGAGGACCGCTATTACAAGAATGGGTACGGCTATGCCGATACAAATTAAAGCTGTTTTCATATTTATCACCTGAAAATTATCTTTACAAAGCCTTGGTTTTGTGCTATGCTTTTTGTATATTTTACAAGGGAGAAAAAGCAAATGGTAAAGCACGTTATATTATGGACGCTTAAAAGCGAATACACCAAGGAAGAAAAAGAAAAAATAAAAGCCGAAATAAAGGAAGGTCTTGAGGGTCTTTACGGCAAAATCGAGGGACTGACCGACATAAAGGTTAATATAAACGGACTCGAAACCTCCAACGCCGACATAATGCTTGACAGCACCTTCACAAGCGCGGAAGCACTTGCTGCGTACGCCGTCCACCCCGAGCACGTTGAGGTTGCCGAAAAGAATATAAAGCCCTTTACCGCCATAAGAAGCTGTTTAGATTTTGAGGTTTGATTTTTTAAATATAAAATATTCCGTAACCCAAAACAGCAGGCACCCCGCGCCGTAGCAGAGGATATCAATAAAAGAAAAGGAAGTTCCCACAAGGACGCGGAAAAACGGTATACGTCCCAAGCCGATAAGGTCCACGATATTTATATACTGCCCGATCTCCACCGCAACGGCAAACAAAAACACCCACAAAGGAAGCAATTTTATTTTACGGGGGAAAAATATTCTTACAAAGCAGCAAAGCAGGACGGTCACGAGGATATCCCCGCCGTAAGGACGGATAAATGCGTCCCGCACGTAGAGGGCGATAAGCACCTCGATTATAAGCAGGCCCGCAAAGCCGATGCCGTTATATATTCGTATACGGGTATTATTGCTCTTCAAAAGCCGCACCGCCTTTCCATAACCGAATTATACCACCAAACGCCTTAAAAATAAAGGCGTTTTTTTATAATAATATTGTGCTTTAAGGATTATTGTGCTATAATCTGCGATAAAGCTTTTAACAAAAAAGTAAGGCGAAAAAATGAAGTATTCCTTAAAAGAAAAAGAAAACCGTTCCGTTTTGCGCCAAGGTATAATAGACGGTATCCCCATAGGGCTTGGATATTTTGCGGTGGCGTTTTCCCTTGGCGTGGCGGCGAGAAGCGAGGGAGTGACCCCTCTGCAGGGCTTTATAGCAAGTCTGCTGTGCAACACCTCCACCGGCGAGCACGCGGTGTTTACACTTATGGGAATAAACGCCGCATTTATAGAGGTTGCCTTGGTGACCCTTATTGCAAACGCCCGATATCTGCTTATGTCCTTTGCAATGAGCCAGCGAACGGACCCGAAAACGTCACTGCTTCACCGAATGGGAATGTCCTTTTTTATAACGGACGAGATATTCGGCATATCCGTTGCGCGGCAAGGATACCTTAACCCGCTGTACACCTACGGCGCGGCGCTGGTTGCCGCCCCCTGCTGGGCGACGGGAACGGCGCTTGGCATTATTGCGGGAAGCGCACTTCCCCTGCGTGTGGTAAGCGCGCTGGGTGTGGCGCTGTACGGAATGTTTATTGCCATAATAATCCCTCCTGCCAAAAAAGACAAAATTGTTTTACTAATGGTGCTGTTGAGCTTCGGCGCAAGCTACGCCGCAAGCGTTTTGCCCGTGGTGAGGGATATTTCCGAGGGCACGCGGACCATAATACTGACGGTGGTGCTGTCTGCCGCGGCGGCGCTCATTTTCCCGAAAAAGACGGAGGGTGAGGGCAAAAAATGAAAAACTTTATATACATATTCATAATGGCGGCGGTGACCTATCTTATACGCGTACTGCCAATGACCATTTTCAAAAAGCCTATAAAAAGCAGATTTGTTCAGTCTTTTTTGTATTACGTCCCCTACGTCACCATCGCGGTGATGACCTTCCCCGCAATCATCCACGCAACCCAATCCCCAATATCCGGCGGAATTGCATTGTGCGTGGGAATTATAGCGGCGCTTCTGGGCGCGGGGCTTTTCCCCGTTGCGGTAATATGCTGTGCCGTGGTTTTTGCAG
Organism: Clostridia bacterium; assembly: GCA_017625615.1. GTDB lineage: Bacteria > Bacillota > Clostridia > Oscillospirales > CAG-382 > SFLA01. Next base: position 9,245 of record JAGAKP010000042.1, on the reverse strand, counting down.
TTGAATTTTTTATATAAAAAGAGCCTCACAAAGGCTCTTTTTTAATATCGGGGTCCCCGAGAAGCCTCAACGGCTTCTTGGGGTGAGTTTGATTTCGTTGAGTAAGGTAAAGCCGAGTATGAGTATTCCGCCGATTATCTGTAAAGCGGAAAGGGTTTCTCCCAGCAGGGTTACGGACACTATTACCGCCACCAGCGGGTCTATATAGCTTAACACCGCCGCGGTCTGACCGCTGAGAAAGGGGATGGAGGAAAAATACATACAATAGGTGACGCCCGTATGTACGAGTCCCACGATAAGCAGGCAGACCCACCCTTTTTTATCAAGCAAGGAAAGGTTTACTCCCTCGGTCAACAAAACGTAGGGCAGTAAGACTGCGGCTGCCGAAACAAACTGCCAGAAGGTGCGCGGTATCCCCTCCACCTTTTTAATATACTTGTTGAGAAGCACTACGGTAGCGTAAAACACCGCCGCCGACAGCCCGAAAAGTATGCCCTTTAAATGATGCTGTCCCCCCGAAGGGTCGCCGCTTACGGTGATAAGCACAAGTCCCGCCGTGGACATTATGAAGCATACCCACTGTCTGACCCCCGCCTTTTCACGGAACAAAAAGGGACACACGGCGGTGACGATGACGGGCGCGAAGTAATAACACAGAGTAGCCACGGAAACGGTGGTGTATTTATATGCTTCAAATAAAAGTATCCAGTTGACGCCCATTGCCGCTCCCGAAAGGAAAAGAAGTATCAGTTCCTTTTTTAAAGCGCGAAAGGGCGTTTTTTGCTTTGTGAAAAGCATATACGCGCCGATAAGCGCGGCGGCGAGCAGGGCTCTGTAAAGAGCAACCTCCCCCGAGGGCAAGGGAATATTCCTTACGAAATATCCGATGGTGCCGAAGCAGGTCATTGAAAGAATGAGTAAAATACGGGGAGAAAATATCTTTCTCATTTTCCCTCACCCGAAATTACCGCTTCTGCGTAGCGCACCGTTTCCATAGCGTCACGGGCGTATTTATCTGCGCCGATGGATGCGGCGTATTCCTCGGTAAGCACTGCGCCGCCCACCACTATTTTACACCAAGGCGCGCTTTCGCGAAGCCGTCTTATAGTCTCCTCCATTGCGGGGACGGTGGTAGTCATAAGTGCGGAAAGTCCCGCAAGAGGCGCGCGGGTGCTTACCACAGCCTCAACAACCCTCTCCGCAGGCACGTCCTTGCCCAGGTCGATTACGTTAAAGCCGTAGTTTTCAAGAAGAAGCTTTACTATGTTCTTGCCGATATCGTGAATATCGCCGTGGACGGTGGCGAGGACGAAATCCCCCTTCTTTCCCTGTCCGTCGGCAGACATAACCTTTTTTATCTGCTCAAAGGCGTTTTTTGCGGATTCCGCGCTCATTAAAAGCTGGGGGAGAAATACGGTGTTTTTCTCAAACCCCTCCCCTACTGCGTTAAGCGCGGGGATTATTTCATTATTCACTATATCCAGCGGCGGTACCGTTTTGAGCATCTCCGCGGTGACAGCTCCCGCCTTATCCTTAAAGCCTCTTTGAATGGCGTTTTTAAGGGGGCTTTCGGCAGAGAGAGTATTGCTTGCGGTGCTTACAGCCGCCGCAGGCGCAAGAGTGCCTGAAAGGGCGATATATTCCGCGCAGTTTTCGTCCATACCCATAAGTGCCTTATAGGCGTAATAGGTGCGCATCATATCGCCGGAATAAGGGTTCATTATAGCGGCGGAAAGCCCATTTTGCAAAGCGAGGGCGAAAAAGGCGCTGTTTATTCCGTCGCGGTTGGGAAGACCGAAGGACACGTTGGAAACGCCGAGCGAGGTGTGACAGCCCAACTCATTCTTTATTCTGCCCACGGCTTCAAGTGTGGTTTTTGCCGCCGCCCCGTCTGCGCTGACAGTGAGCGCAAGGGGGTCGAAGATAATATTCTTTTTGTCAATACCGTATTCTGCGGCGGTATCAAGTATTTTTCTTGCTATTTCCACTCTGCCCTCGGCGGTTTCGGGAATACCGTCTTCGTCAAGTGTAAGTGCCACCACAAGACCGCCGTATTTTTTAACCAGAGGAAAAACGGCGGACATACTTTCCGCCTTGCCGTTTACGGAATTTACCATAGCCTTTCCGTTGTAACGGCGGAGCGCCGCTTCCATAGCAATAGGGGACGCGGTGTCTATCTGTAAGGGCAGGTCGGTAACGGTCTGCAAGGCGCAGACTGCTTCGGTGAGCATTTCACGCTCGTCGATTTCGGGAAGTCCCACGTTTACGTCAAGGACGTGACAGCCCTTTTCCGCCTGAAACGCTCCCTCGGAAAGGATATAGTCCATATCCCTTTCAACAAGGGCTTGCTTGAAGCGCTTTTTGCCCGTGGGATTTATACGCTCACCGATGAGGACGGGCTTTTCCCCGAATTTGACGGCGCGGCAGTATGAGGAAACGACGGTTATATTTTTATCCGTCACGGGAACGGGAGTCATACCCGCAACCGCCTTGGTCAATTCCTTGATATATTGAGGTGTGGTACCGCAGCACCCGCCCGCAACGCGGACGCCCTTTTTAACGAGAGCTGACAGAGAGGACGCAAAATCCTCCGCCGTGACGTCGTACACCGTGCTTCCCTCCACCACCGAGGGAAGACCTGCGTTTGGCTTTATGACCACGGGAACGGAGGCGTACCTTAACAGCTCTTCCGCAACGGGGGCAAGCTGTTTCGGACCGAGAGAGCAGTTTGCACCCAAGGCGTCAACACCCATTCCCTCAAGAAGTGCCACCATCGCCGCAGGAGATGCGCCCGTAAGCAGGCATCCGTCCGCGCCGTATGCGTTGGTAACGATAACCGGCAGAGAACAGCTTTCCTTTGCCGCAAGCAGGGCGGCTTTGGTTTCGTAGCTGTCGTTCATAGTTTCGATAACTATAAGGTCAACTCCGCACTTGACGCCGATGCGTATGCTTTCCGCAAAAACGGACACCGCATCCTCAAAATCCAAATCTCCCATAGGCGCAAGAAGCTTGCCCGTGGGTCCGATATCGAGAGCCACGAACTTGGGGTGGGCCGAACTGCTTTCCGCGCGTGCGGAAACAGCGTTTTGTACGGCGGCGGAAATTATTTTTTCAAGGGTATCCCTTTCAAACTTGAGTATATTCGCGCCGAAGGTGTTGGTGCAGACCACGTTGCTGCCCGCATCAAAATAATCCCGATGGATACCCGTTATTATCTCGGGGTGAGTTATATTCAATTCCTCGGGATGTCCGGTAGAGAGAACTCCCTTCTTCTGAAGGAGAGTACCCATACCGCCGTCGAGAATGACCGTGTTATCCTTTAAAAATGACCTGAAATCCATATTTATTTACCTAAAATATCCGAAAGGTTGTTTTTTATCTTCTCCGCAACGTCGGGCTTGTTCATAGAATAAACGTGGACGTTGGTAATGCCGTTGGCGTAAAGGTCTATTATCTGATCCGTTGCGTAGGCGATACCCGCCTGCTTCATTGCATCTGGATCGTGACCGAATTTATCCACAAGGCTTTTAAATCTTTGAGGCATAAAGGAGCCGGAAAGCTTGACTGCCCGCTCCACCTGATTAGCGTTGGTTATGGGCATTATTCCCGGAATGACGGGAACGGTTATACCCGCTTCCCGTATCTTGTAAAGAAAGTTGTAAAGCAGGTTGTTATCAAAAAACATCTGTGTGGTAAGGAAGGACGCACCTGCCGCCACCTTTTCCTTAAGGTGGAGTATATCCTCACGCTGATTTGCACTTTCGGGGTGTATCTCGGGATAGCAGGCGGCACCGATACAAAAATCACCGCCCGACTGTGTTAATTCCTCTATAAGCTCCACAGCGTAGGTGTAGTCCCACTTGCTTCTGTCCTCGTTCATACGGTCGGAAGGAATATCGCCGCGAAGTGCCATTACGTTTTGTATGCCCGCTTCCTTTATATCGGAAATTCTTTGCTTTACGGTCTCTCTCGTGGAGGAAACGCAGGTAAGGTGTGCAAGAGTGGGCACACCGTAAAGGGATTTTATATTTTTTGCAATATCCAGAGTATATTTGCTGGTTCCGCCGCCTGCACCGTAGGTTACGCTCATAAACGCGGGGCGGAGCTTTGCTATCTCCTCGGTGGCGGTCTTTACCGTATCGAAGGAGAAATCCGTCTTGGGAGGGAACACCTCGAAGGAGATGGAAAGGGTATCCTTTTTAAGCAGCTCGGATATTTTCATTTTTACCACTTCTTTTCAAAGAAATTAATAAAATATTATAGCACACCGAAAGGTAAATAATCAATAGAAAACCCCGAGAAAGCTGTGTTTTCCCGAGGTTAAATTGGGTTATTCCTTGTATGAATCGCTCAAAAACGGCGGGTACATCATAATAGCGTCGTTTTGCACCACGAAATCCTCACGGATAAAGGCGCCGTTTTTATCGTACACTCTTCTGAACAGCTTGTTGTGACGGCTGTATCCGCCCCAATACTCGCTTTTCACCTCGTGGTCCCGCTCGACTATTTCGTAAGAAAACTGCGGCTCGCCCAATGCACGCCACTCACCCTCCAGAAACTCATCTCCCACACGGATGCAAAGCTGAAAATCCATATCGGTATCGTTTCTGATCATAAGATCGCCGTGGGGATAATAGCAGGTGGCACCGCTTCCGAAGGGCTGTGTGCGCTTGGAATCGGGAAAGACGTCGTAGCCGTGGCGGTGACGCTCGATAACCGTAAGAGGTGTGTGAAGCGTCATCCAATATATCAGGTTGGACATCTGGCACAGACCGCCGCCCACGCCGTAGCCGAAGGTGCCGTTTTTAAGCACCATTCCCTCGATATATCCCTTTTTGCGGGTGGTCGCGCCGATAAGATACCAATAGCTGAACACCTCGCCGGGACGGATAACTATTCCGTTCAGCTCCTTGACGGCTATCTTAAGATTAACTATTTTGTTGTACTGATATTGCATATCCACGTCGCGAAGCTTGCGGAGCAAGGGAGTTTTGTGGGAAAACTGAATTATGCCGAAGGGCGGCTGCTTTTGGCGTGCAAAGTTCTTTCTTTTTACCACCCAAAGCAAACGGCGCATTCCGCCGTAATACCACATGCCCAGCTTTGCGCGCAAGGGACTGCGCTTGATGGGCTCACGTACACCGCTTGGTTTCTTTTTCATTTTGCCGACTCCTTTCCTGTTTACGATTCACTTTTTAATGAGTACGTATTTATTTTAACCGAAGATATGAACGGTGTCAACACAAATTTCCGTAAAGCGTTGATATTCTGTTGATTTTTGTTTGTTTTCGGGGTATAATTACGTGAAATACCGAAAACGGCAAAGGAGAACCAGAATGAAATCCAAGCTTCACACGGGAAAGCTGTATCTGCCCCTGGACGACAGTATTATGGCAAAACAGCTGAATTGTCTTGAAAAGCAATACGAATATAACCTCACCCGCCCGCACGAGCAGGAAAAACGGCAGGCGCTTCTTAAGGAAATGCTTGCGTCCGTGGGAGAAGGGTGTTATATAGAGCCTCCCCTCCGCGCCAACTGGGGCGGGCATCACGTTCACTTCGGCAACAACGTCTACGCCAATTTCAATCTCACGCTGGTGGACGACACGTATATTTACGTGGGAGACCACACCATGTTCGGTCCCAACGTGACCGTGGCTACGAGCGCCCACCCCATACTGCCCGAATTGCGGGAACAAGGGTATCAGTACAACGCAAGCGTACGTATCGGCAAAAATTGCTGGATCGGCGCGGGGGCGGTGATCCTCCCCGGCGTGACTATCGGAGATAATACCGTTATCGGCGCAGGAAGCGTGGTGACCAAGGATATCCCCGCAAACGTCGTCGCCGTGGGCAACCCCTGCAGAGTTATGCGTGAAATAGGCGAAAGAGATAAGGAATATTACTTCAGAAACAGAAAAATAGAGATATAAATACAGCAAAGCCGCGAGAGAATCGCGGCTTTTTGTTGTTTTGTGGGGTGTTTTCTTGGGGTCCCCGCAAAATATCGTCACGGTACCCGTACCGTCTGTATGCAAAGTAACCTGACGTTGTTTTGTGGGGTGGTTTTAAAGACCCATTTTTTCGATAAGCATTCTGGAGCAATCGAGCTGGTTGGGGATATTGCCCTTTTCGTCGCGGACACGCCAGATATCGGGAGTGATCTCGTCTGCCACGTACATCTTGCCGTTTTCATCGTAGCCGACCTCGATCTTGAAATCTATAAGGGTGAGGTTGAGAGTTGCAAGGTAGTTTTTGAGCACCTCGCCCACCTTTACGACGATGGCCTGCGCCTCATCGTACTGACCTTCCTTGAGAAGACCCTTCATTATACAGATACGCTCGCTGATAAGGGGGTCGCCCTGAATATCGTCCTTGAGAGTGACCTCTGCATAAGGAGGATCAAAGGGGATGCCTTCCTCAAGAGTGAAGCGGCGGCACATGGAGCCTGCGGTGTAATAGCGAAGAACGAACTCCAATTTGGGAACGGTGAGCTTGCGTACCTGCATAAGGCCCGCATCCACGTCTGCGGCGATATAATGGGTGGGAACACCGTTTTTCTCCATAAGCTCAAAGAAAAACTTGCTTATTGCAAGACCGATCTTGCCCTTGCCCTCTACGCTGCCGCCAACGGTGTTGGAGCCGGGGTCGAACACGCCGTTTTCGCCCGTCATACTGTCCTTGAACAGCAGGTGGACGATATTTTTTTCTTCATCAAGGAGGACGTCTTTGGTTTTACCTGTATAAAGTGTCTTCATATTTTTACCTTCTTTTTTATAAGATTGGTTTCTAATAAAATGAATTATACCACATGCAAAAAATCTTGGCAAGTACGTGATACGAAAAAATACGGAGAAAATAAAAAAATTTTTTTGTTTATTTTTGCTTTTTTCGGACGTAGGCGTTATATGCGAGCATTCCGACAAGGCTGACTGCACCCGTTATCCCGTAAAGCAACAGCGCTCCCCAATACTGCCCTTCTCCGAGAAGATGTCCGCCGAAGGTGGAGGACACCACGGAGGGTATGCGCGCCACGAGGGATATGAGCAAAAATGAGCCTAACCTTATATCCGTAAGCCCCACGAAATAAGTGAGCAGATCCTTTGGCGTGCCGGGAATGAAAAACATTAAAAATATTAAAAACGCCCGCTTTTTTTCGGTGTTTATAAACCGAAGGCCGTTTATCTTCTCGCGTGAGACGAATACCTCCACCATACGGACGCCGTATCTGCGGGTAAGCAGAAATATCAGCGACGAAGCGGCGGCAACTCCCACGTAGCAGATAGCGGTGCCGAGCAAGGGACCGAAGGCGTAGCCCGCGGCGGTTTCGATAAGCTCACCGGGAATGAGTGCGATAAACACCTGAAGTATCTGCAGGGAAAGCATTACGAGCCAGCTCCACCATCCGAAGGACTGTATGTATTGTCGGAAGCCCTCCTGCGAAAAGGAAGAAAGCCAATTCCACACCAGCAGAGTGGCGAGGGATGCAATGATTATTACCACCGCCAAGGAAACGGCGGCAAGTATTTTTTGTCTTTTTTTTGTTTTGTTCATAAATATTACCGCATAGGTATGGAAAGCAGCAAGGCTCCCACGACGGATTCCGCCACACCCAAAAGAATAAGTATCGTTCCCAAGGTTATGCCAACCCATTTTTTATTGTACTTAAAGCAGGACAGTGCACCCATGACCGTTGCGGTCATTCCGCAGGGCAAGCTGACTGCGGCAGTGCAGATACCGCCCAGAATGAGTATTGCCCAGTTTCCCGACCATATAATATAGCACACGGCGGTTGCCGCCACTATCAGGGGCGGCAAAAGAGCGAATATAATTCCTATAATGCGGAAGAGCAAGCCTTTTTTCATTTAAGATACTCCCTGATTTTACAAAAATCGCGGTTAAGGGAATTAAAATCTATAATTCCGTCGGTGCCGAAGGAGGTGGCCTCCACGGTGAGATCCCCCTTGTAACCGACGGCTTTTACAAATTCAAAAAAGCTTGCAAAATCCACGTTGCCGTCACCGATATGCAGGGTTCTGAGATTTGACCAGTCCATATATCCCCCGCCGTAATCGTTTACGTGAAGGTGGCGGACACGATCGGCAACGGGCCTGCTTTCGGGCAGGTATAATTTTTCCGTCTGACCGTGGAACTGGGACATTTTCGTATCGAAGGTAAAGGCGATATCGTCGTATTCCTTTGCAAGGGACAGGAGGTGGGTATGAGGATCCAAGTGGTTGCATACCACGTTTTCCACGGTGAGAAGCAGACCGTAAGAATCGGAAATGGTGCGCAGATCCTTGTAAAGGGCGATGTTATGGGCAATATCCTTGTCCGAATCCAACCCGCTCCAAAGATGGAGTACAAGCGTTTCCGCACCGAAAGAATGGGCAAGACGGCAGTTTATATCAAAAAGCTCCAACGCCTTTTCCGTATCCCCGTCGGCGTTGCGGCTTATAAGGTTGCCCACCTGCTTTTCTATATGAAATGAAGGAATGAGCACTCCCGTGCCGAGAACGAAATCCCGTATATAATCTATTTTATCGTACCACGTTTCGTACATCATAAACTCAAATCCGTCGCAATCGAGGTTTTCCACACAGGATTTGAGCAAGGTAATATCTCTGCCGTTGGGACGTCCGATAACTCCGCCGGTAGAGCAAAGTATTCTGTTCATACAGACCTCTTTAAAAAAGTATGTGTTACACGTAAAATCTACCATATACGCGCCTTTTTGTCAAGAGAAGGAGAAAAGAGCATTATGCCGACAACTCTACGAAAGCAGTATTACGTTCTTTTTGCGCTTAACGGCATATTCAAGGGCTATCTGCGTTCCGCTTTTTCTGCCATGCGGAAAACTATCCTTATGACAATATACCACGCAAAACAGGCTTTTATCAATCATATCCCGATTTCTTTCCACGTAAACAGCCTTTCCCGCACCCAATGCTTTTTGAGGGAAATAGGTATCCTCGTAGTATTCCAGCAAGTAATCCTCGTAGCTTTCACCGATAAGAGGAAATTCCGCTCTCACGTAAACCCTTTTTACGTGGGGGTATTTTTCTTTGATTTTACAAACTTGCTCGTAGCACAGGCTGTTAAATCGGCTTTTACTGCCAAAAAGAAATGTGTCGACTCCCCTTTCCAAAACGAGGGCTTCGACCTCCGAATATACCCGTTTTCCAAGCTCCTCCGTATTTTTTATTTCGCGGTGTCCTATAAAGCAGCAAGTCTTTTCGGTCATA